>JAKOND010000198.1 GCA_022702125.1 Burkholderiaceae bacterium | reverse complement strand
GCTGCCGGCAGGGCCGTGGTGGCGGTCGCCGCCCCGGCTGGCGATGTTCTCGGTGAGCGCGCCGCTGGCCGGCACGGAAGTCGACATCGCCCGGCTGCAGCTGTCGCGCGAATCGGTGGACGTGCCGCGGGATCTGCTGGCCCATGCCGATTTCGCGGCGGGCCTCGCCCGCTGGCTGCCGGCGGCGCAAGGCTACTTCCTGCCCTGGCACATCGACAACCTGCTGCTGGAGCTGCTGATCGAGCGCGGCCTGGCCGGCGTGCTGCTGCTCTACGGGCCGCTGCTGGTGGCGCTGGGCGGGCTGGCGCTGGGCGGACGGGTGCCGGGACGCGGCCGTGCCCGCGCGGCTTCGTCCCTGGGGCCGCTGGCCCCGGTGCTGGCGGCATCGCTGGCGGGCGTGGTGCTGATCGGCGCGGTCAGCAGCGTGATGGATGTGCCGCGCGATGCCTTCCTGCTGCACCTGCTGCTGTTCTTCGCGCTGGCGGCGATGGCGTCGCGGCCCGGGCGGCCGGCCGGCGCCGTGCCGCTCACTCGGCCGGCCGGCGCTGGCCGAGCAGCTGGATGACGAAGTTCGCCGGAATGGCGTAGCTGATGCCCGAGGGCTGGCTGAGCGCGGCCTCGCGGGTGTTCTTGAGCAGGGTCATGTTGACCACGCCGATCACTTCGCCGTTGGCCGGATCGAACAGCGGGCCGCCGCTGTTGCCGGGATAGGCGGTGCCGTCGAGCTGGAAGATGTCGAAGTTGCCCTCGCGCGCGCCGCGAATGAGGCGGGCCGTGAGCTGCTGGCCCGTCGGGGCCGGCAGCGAGACCGAGGCGATCGAGGACACGGTGGCCCGGTGGGTCACCGGCGCGAAGCCCAGCATGCCCCCGATGGGGAAGCCCATGAACGCGGCCGACTGGCCCTCGCGGACCGTGTCCGAGTTGCGCAGCGCCACCGCCGGCAGCGGCGCGCCCTCGATGCGCAGCAGGGCCAGGTCGTGCGCCCGGTCGATCTCCAGCACCTTGGCGGGCCGCGCCTGCCAGGTGGTGCCGCCGCCGGGCACCTGCACCACTAGGCTGGCGTCGCCCACGACGTCCGCCGGCTGCAGCACATGGGCGTTGGTGGCCACCGTGCCGCCGTCGCCCACCGCGAAGCCGGTGCCGCTGAAGCGGAAGCGCGGGCTGTCGGTGCTGCGGAAATAGCCCACCAGCACGATCGACGGCTTGAGCCGGGCGATGGCGTCCGGCAGTTCGGCGCGGACCGGTGCCGCGGGCAGGGCGGCCGCCAGCATCGCCAGGCACAGCGCGCCCGCCAGGCCGCGGCGCCGTTCCCGCCGCGTTGGCGGGAACGCAGGGCTCACAGGCTGTCCTTGAGCCGGGCGACCTCGGCCTGCGCCGGGAAACGGTCGCCGAGCGCCGACAGGGTGTCGAGCTCGCGCCGGGCGTTGTCCTTCTCGCCGGCGGCGATGTAGATCTTGGCCAGGCCGAGGCGCAGCTGGGCCGTGCCGGGCTGCAGGGTCACCGCGCGCTTCTGCAGGTCGAGCGCCTGGGCGAAGTTCTTCTTGCCGGCGTAGAGGGTGGCCAGCGTGTCCATGAGGGCGGGCTGGTTGGGCGACAGGCGGTTGGCCTTCTCGGCATAACCGATGCCGTCCTTGCCGAGCTGGTCCGAGACCCAGGCCAGGTTGTTGAGCGCCAGCGCGTTGTTCGGGTTGATTTCCAGCACCTTCTGGTAGCGCTTCTCGGCTTCCGGATAGTCCTTGCGCGCCAGGGCCACGTCGCCCAGGTGGTAAGTGAAGGCGTCGTCGCGCGGATGGTCGCGCAGCCACTCGGTGGCGAAGCGGCCGGCTTCGGCGGTGTTGCCGCCGGCCTGCAGCGTCGCGTGCAGCTTGACCGCCAGTTCGGCCACCGGCGCCAGGCGCAGCGCATTGCGGTAGGCCGCGGCGGCCGGGACCCACTGCTTCTGCTGCGTGGCGATGTCGCCTTCCAGGACGTAGCCGATCGGCTCCTTGGGACGCTGCTGCTGCACCTTCCGGGCCATGGCGGTGGCTTCCTGAACATTGCCCTTGTCCAGGTTGAGCATGATCACGCCGCGCTGCGCATCGATCAGGTCGGGCGTGATCTCCAGCGCGCGGTTGAGGCTGCGCATCGCGCCGTCCCGGTCCTTGGCGGCCATGTAGACGTCGGCCAGGCGCATGTAGGGCTGGGGCTGCCCGGGCTGCAGCGAGGCCAGCTTGTTGTAGGTGGACATGGCCTGGTTGGCATCGCCCGAGACCATCTGGGCGCGGCCGAGCGCGTCGAGCAGGGCCGGGTGGTCGGGCAGCGCCGCCAGTCCTTCCTGGGCGACGGACAGCGCCTGCTTCGGGTTCTTGGCGCGCAGGTACAGCTCGGAGAGCATCACCCGCGAGCGCGGATCGGTCGGGTCGGCCGCGACCGCGTCGCGCACCAGGCCGATCACCTCGTCGACCGGCGCGTTCATGCGGGCCCGCACGCCGGCCAGGCCGATCAGGGCGGCGGCGTTCTTGGGATTCTTCTCGATCAGCGCCCGGAAACGCTTTTCCGCATCGGCGGGCTTGTTCTCGGCCAGGTCGGCATTGGCCAGGCCGGCGACGGCCGGGAAATAGGCCGGGTCGGTCTGCGCCGCCTGGTCGTAGGCCTTGCGCGCACCGGCGACGTCGCCGCGCGCGAGCAGGGTGTTGCCGCGCAGGTTGAGCACCGACAGGTCGTTGGGCTTCTTCTTCTCCATCGTGTCGATGGACTTGAGCGCGCTGTCGAACTCCCCGCGCTGCAGGTGCGCGCTGACCAGGGCCAGGTCGGCGGTGGTGTCGGCGCCCGAGGTGGCGGCGATGCTTTCGAGTTCGCCGAAGGCGGACGCGTTGCCCGACGCCAGCCGCGCCAGCGCGACCGAGGTGCGCTTGCGATTGTTCTGCGGGTCGAGCTGGCTGGCGCTGGCCAGGAGCTGCTCGGCCTTGCGCGGCTCGTTCTTCTGCAGGTAGGCCTGGCCGGCCAGGCTGAGCAGTTCCGAGTCCTGCTGCCCCGTGCCGTTGCCGCCCGCGGGCAGCAGGGCCAGCGCCTTGTCGGGCTGGCCGATGCGCAGGTAGGTCGCCATCAGCATGCGGCGCGCCATCGGCAGGTTGGGCACGGACTGCAGCGCCTTGTTGAAGTAGGTCTCCGCCTGGGTCAGGTTGCCCAGCTGGAATTCGGTGGCCCCCGCCACCTGCAGCGCCTGCACGTTGTCCGGCGCCATCTTGAGCACCTGCTGCGACAGATCGTGCGCGGCCTTGTAGTCCTTCTTCTGGTAGGCGAGCTGGGTTTCGAGCAGGCGGGTCTGCGGGTGGCTGGCCGCAGATTTCTTGAGCTGCTCGATCGCCTGGGCGGCCTCGTCGAGCTTGCCCTGCGCCATCAGGACGGTGACGACGCCGGCCTGGCCCGGCAGGAAGCCGGATTTCACTTCGGCCGACTTGCGGTAGGCCGCCAGCGCCTCGTCGGGCTGGTTCTTGGCGTAGTAGAGGATGTCGCCGCGCAGCTTCCAGGCGTCGGGGTCGTTCGGATGCTTGTCGATCGTCCGCTGCACGGTCGCGAGCGCGCTGTCGATGTCGCCGGCCGTGCCCTGCTGGCGGGCCTGGGCCAGCATCGCCGTCGGGTTGTCGGGCTGGGCCTGGAGCGCGGCGGCCAGCGCGCTGTCGGCCTTCTGCGGATTGCCCAGCGCGGCGTAGGCGGCGGCGAGCGAGGTCTGCAGGTCGGCGCGCGCCGGCGCGGCATCGATCCGCTCGTCGGCGAAGCCGTCGGTGATCTCGCGGAACTTGTTCTGCGCCAGCAGGCTGCGCGCCAGCGGCGGCACCGCCTGGTCGCGCGGGTACTTCAGGTCGAGCGCCTTGCGCAGCTCGACCTCGGCGGAGACGACGTCGCCGGAATTGAGCATCGCGGTGCCGAGCAGGTAGCGCGCCTCGGCCAGCGAGGGGTTGGCCTGCAGCGCGTTCTTGAGCTGGATGACCGCGGCCTTGCTGTCGTTCTTGGCGAGGTAGTCCTTGGCCGAGGCCAGCATGGCCTCGGGCTTGTCGCCGCCGCAGGCCGTCAGCAGCAGGGTCAGGAGCAGGGCCGGCAATGCCGCGCGCGTGGGGAAACGATGGGATGTCATGGCAGATCCTGTGAAGAGGCGGCTGGCGGGCGGGAACGGTCGCGGGGGGCGCGAAAGGCCTACTTGAGGCTGAAGCGGTGCATCAGATCGTACAGAGTCGGCCGGCTGACGCCCAGCAGGCTGGCGGCCTTGACGATGTTGCCGTTGGCGCGGCCGAGCGCCGAGATGATGGCGCGCCGCTCGGCGTTGTCGCGCACGGTGCGCAGGTCGAGCTGGTCGTCGGCGCCCTCGCCGTCCTCGGGCAGGTCGAGCCCGATGTCGTCGCCGCCGATCTGGTTGCCGTCGGCCATGATGACCGCGCGCTTGATGCAGTTCTCCAGTTCGCGGACGTTGCCGGGCCAGGGATGGGCCTCGATGGCGCGCAGCGCGCCTTCGCCGAGCGTCATCGAGCCGCGGTTCTGCTCCTGCGCGAAGCGGCGCGCGAAGGCGTGGGCCATCAGCGCGGCGTCGCCCGGCCGCTCGCGCAGCGGCGGGATGGCGACGACGATCTCTGCCAGGCGGTAGTAGAGATCCTCGCGGAAGCGGCCTTCCTTGCTGAGGGCCTTCAGGTCCTGGTGGGTGGCGCAGACGATGCGCACGTCGATCGGGATCTCCTGCCGGCCGCCGACGCGCTCGATGGTGCGTTCCTGCAGGAAGCGCAGCAGCTTGGCCTGCAGCGGGAAGGGCAGGTCGCCGATCTCGTCGAGCATCAGCGTGCCGCCGTTGGCCAGCTCGATCTTGCCCACCGTGGTCTTGGTCGCGCCGGTGAAGGCGCCGCGCTCGTAGCCGAAGAGCTCGCTCTCGAGCAGGTTCTCGGGGATGGCGGCGCAGTTGATGGCGATGAACTTGCCGTTGCGCCGGGTGGAGGACTGGTGCAGGCCGCGCGCCAGCACTTCCTTGCCGGTGCCGCTCTCGCCGAGCAGCATGACCGTGGCGGTGCTGGGGGCGACCTTCTCGATGGTGCGGCAGACGCGCAGCATCTGCGGGTCGCGGGTGATCAGGCCCGAGAGCGCGTCGGGCTGGTGCATCGCCTGCAGGCGGCGGTTCTCGGCCTGCAGCTCGAAGACGCGGAAGGCGCGCTCGATGGTGAGGTTGAGCAGCGCCGGCTCGAAGGGCTTGGCGAAGAAGTCGTAGGCGCCGGTGGCGACCGCCTTGAGCGCGTTGGACTGGTCGTTCTGGCCGGTGAGCACGATGACCTTGGTGTCGGGCTCGACCGCGAGGATCTGCTCCAGCAGCCGGAACCCTTCGGTGGTGCCGTCGGCATCGGGCGGCAGGCCCAGGTCCATGGTGACCACCGCCGGGCGGTGGCGGCGCAGCTGGTCGAGCGCCTGCTCGCGGTCGCCGGCGGTGACCGACTCGAACTGGTCGAGCGACCACTTGATCTGCTTCTGCAGCGCCGGATCGTCTTCCACGATCAGGAGGGCGCGTGTCTTGTCTTGGCTCATGGTGTCTCCGAGCCGGCGAGGGCCGGCTCCATGCGGGTTTCGAGCAGCGGCAGCAGGATGACCACCCGGGTGCCGTGGCCGAGCTGGCTGTCCACCTGGATTTTCCCACCGAGTTCCTGCACGTACTGGAAGCTCTCGTAGGCGCCGATGCCCATGCCGGCCTGCTTGGTGGTCTGGAAGGGGCGGAAAAGGCGGTCGCGCACGAATTCTTCGGACATGCCGGCGCCGGTGTCGCCGACCTCGACCCGGGCCTGGCCCGAGGCGCGCCCGAGCCGGATCCAGACGCGCCGGTCGCGCGGGGTGGCGTCGAGCGCGTTCTGCACCACGTGGCCGACGACCCGCTCCAGGCGCTCGTCATGGCCGCGGGTGACCACCGGCTCGTCGACCGCGACTTCCAGCGTCCGGCCCTGGCGCTGCGCCAGGGCGCGCATTCGCTCGACGATGGCGCTCAGGTCCACGCCCAGCGCGCCGCCGGCGGGCGCCTCGCCTTCGCGCAGCTGCAGCATCAGCTGGCGCATCTTGGTCAGCGAGTTCTCGACGGTCAGCAGCATGTCCTGCTGGAATTCGGGGTTGGCGTGCAGCCGCTTGGCGTTCTCGAGCATCAGCGCGAGCTGGGTGACGATGTTCTTCAGGTCGTGCACCACGAAGGCCGACATGCGGTTGAAGGCGTCGAACTTGCGCGCCTCCAGCAGGGCCTCGGTGGCCTGCATCTGCGCCAGGAAGGTGGCGGCCTGCCGCGCCGCGGTCTTGAGCAGGTCGTTGACCTCCCAGTTCACGTCCACCGGAGTGCGGGCTTGGTCGAGCAGCACGAAGCCGATCAGTTCCTCGCCCAGCAGCAGCGGCACGATGAGCCAGGCCTGCGGCAGCTCGGCGAGCCAGACGGGCAACTGCATGCCGTCGTAGCGGGCGGCATCGTTGCGGTACTCCTGCAGGTTCACCACCCAGCCGCTGGTGGCCATGAAATGGCAGAGCGAGGAATCGGCCGGCTCGGCCGCGTGGACCTCCGGCAGGTTCCAGAGGGCGCTCTGGCGGAAGCCCGCGGCATCGCCCGCGTGCCGCAGCCACAGGCCGCCCGCAGGGCTTTCCAGCATGTCGGCCAGACCGCGCACCACCTGCTCGCCGAGTTCCTTCGGGGTCTTCTTGCCGGACAGCGCGGCGGTGAAGCTCAGCCATTCCTCGCGGTAGTCGTACCGGTAGCGGAAGAAATGCTTGCTCACCGACACCCGCAGGCGTGACCGCAGCGTGCCCGAGAACGCCAGCAGCACCAGGGCCACCAGCGCGGAGAAGACCACGGTCAGCTGCAGCGCCGGGCCCCAGTCGCCGCCGAAGTAGCGCAGGTAGTAGCCAATGGCCGATACCAGCAGCAGGTAGGCGCCGGCGATCAGCAGCGTGGCCGAATGGAAGGCCGCCTTGCGCGACATGCGCAGCCGCGACACCCAGGCGGTGCGCCGCAGGCTCGACAGCACCAGCAGCGGCAGCATCAGCGCATGGATGACGGCGCGCACGCTCATCGCGTCGGAATCGAGGCGGTTGAACAGCACCGACTCGGAATAAAAGTAGAAGTCGAACAGGAAGGCTCCCGCCAGCCCGAGGCACAGCGGTTTGGCGTTCCAGCGCGAATCGACCGACAGGTTGCGGTAGAACTGCTCCAGCAGCATCAACGCGAAGATCGGCAGCGCCATCGCGCTGACCAGGACCAGTTGCGCCAGCGACGCGGCATGGCCGGGAAAGAAGGCCGCGCCGGACTGCGCCACCAGGGCCACGACCAGCAACGCAATGGCGACCGGCTCCATCCAGCTGATGGCCGGCACCGGTCGGCGGGCCGCGGGATCGCCGGGGGCGGACGGTGAGGCGGCCGGGGCCGGCATGCGGCACGACAGCAGGAAGAACGCGTACCAGCCGCCGTACCGCAGCACGTCGGCGATGAGGGAGGCGCGACCCAGCACCGGCTCCTGCAGCACCAGGGCGCCGATGCCGAGCCAGCCCCAGAACGCGGTCGCGACGACGGCGGCCAGCATCGACAGCGTCGGCGACGTGCGCAGCGTCCCGAGGTAGCCGGTGCGGCACAGGTAGGCCGCGAAGCCGGTGTAGGCCAGTGCCGCGGCGCCATAGCCGACGGTCATCAAGGCGATATCGCCGCTATTCATCGAAACGCAGGCCTGGGGCGGAAGGTAGGGGAGATGAGGGGGAAAACCGGGCCTGGAAGGTCTGTGGCGGGTGCGCCGCGCCTTCTCAGCGCGCGCCCTTGCCGAGCAGCACCACGCTGACCGTCTCGAACAGGATCACCAGGTCCAGGAACAGCGAGTGGTTCTTCACGTAGTACAGGTCGTATTGCAGTTTCTCGGCCGAGTCTTCCAGCGTGGCGCCATAGTGGTAGCGCACCTGCGCCCAGCCGGTCAGGCCGGGCTTGACGCTCTGGCGCACCGCGTAGTAGGGGATCTGGCTGGTGAGCTGCTCGACGAAGAAAGGCCGCTCCGGGCGGGGGCCGACCAGGCTCATGTCGCCCTTGAGCACCACGAACAGCTGCGGCAATTCGTCCACGCGGATCTTGCGGATGATATTGCCGACGCGGGTGACACGGCTGTCCTGGGCCTGGGCCCACTGGGGCTTTCCGTCCTTCTCGGCATCGGTGCGCATGCTGCGGAACTTGACCACGTTGAACGGCTTGCCGTTGAAGCCGGTCCGTTCCTGGAAGTAGAAGATCCCGCCCTTGCTCTCGAGCTTGATGAGCGCCGCGGTGACCAGCATGACCGGCAGCGACAGGACGATGAGCACCAGCGCGCAGACGATGTCGAACAGCCGTTTGACGATCACCCGCAGGCCGCCGTGGCCGAAGCCGTCGCCGAAGATCAGCCAGCCGGCATAGAGCGAATCCAGCCGGATCTGGCCCAGCACCGTCTCGAAGTGGGTGGCCATGTCGACCACCCGCACGCCGCGCAGCTTGCAGTCGAGCAGTTCGCGCAGCGGCATGCTGCCGCCCCGGCGCTCGCCGAGCGCGACCACCACCTCGTCGATCTTCAGGTCCTCGACGGTCTGCGCCAGCGTGCGGTGCGAGGGCAGCAGGCGTGCGGACGACACCTGCTGCTCGGTCTCGTTGGGGCTGGCGTAGTAGCCCACCACGTCCACATGGCGGTCGGCCTCCTGCAGCGACTTGCCCACCTTGGCCGCGCGCGGGCCGGTGCCGAAGATCAGCACCCGGTAGCGCATTCCCGGCTGCGGCGCGGCATGCGCCGCATAGACGCGGTGCGCGATCACGCCGATGACGCCCGCGATGGCCGCGAGCAGCAGGCGGTCGCGGCCGGAGTAGACATCCGGCAGACCGCCGAAGAGCACGTAGGCGAAAGGCAGCGTCAGCAGCAGCGACAGGAAAGCGCGGGCGTACGACTGGCGCACCGACCGGTGGTGGTAGCGCTGGTAGAGGCCGAGCGAGATGTTGATCGCCAGGAAGCCGCAGGCCAGCAGCAGCCCGTAGCCCAGCAGCGACAGGGCCAGGCCGGCATCGATGCGGTTCCACGGCGTGGCGATGCCGATGGCGCACAGCACCAGGAACAGGTCGAAAACGACCTGCAGCAGCACCTGCTTGTGCAGGTAGTGGTTGAATATCTTGACCATAAGCGAGGAAGGCAGGCTAGCCGAAATGCCCGAATGGCGATGAATGGGAAAGGCGCCGGATCAGCGGCGCATGTGAAAGGCCTGGCATGACCGGACAATGACCGCACCGCGGAAACCCGCAAGCAACGCCAGGCGTTCGCATTTCAGGATCCCGCGGTCGCGCGCTGCAAGCCTGCATTGTCGTAGGCTTCGTCGATCTGGCGGTGGATCACACCCCACAGGGGCTTGACGAAGGCACGCAGACTGGGTATTACGCTCGCGACATGGATGATGGAGGGCACGCGGGTGCCGCGATGCTCGATCGGCGCGCCGATCGGATCGATCTTCACGCCCAGCTTGGAGAAATGCTGGGCCAGCCGGCATTCGGTCAGGGTGAACAGGTAGTCGATGCCGTAGCGCTCGGCCAGGATCACGCAGCCGATGTAGAGGCTGACCGGAATGTAGGGAAAGCGCGGCTGGGCGCTGCTGCCGAAATCCTGGTCCTGGATGGGAACGGCCTGGTTCTGTTCGCCCTTGCGGCGGCGGAAATCGGCCATGACCGCCAGGCGCGAGACCTCGGCGATGCGGCTGCGGTCCAGCCGCGCGGGGTCGATGATGCTGCGGTCGATGGTGTCGCGGCAGGAGATCTCGAAGGGCAGCGGCGCATCGAGATTGGCCGGATCGGGCCGGACCAGCCGGGCGCAGCCCACCAGGCGCTGCGAAGCGTCCGCGGTCCGCAGCAGGCAATGGGTGGACTGCTCGTCGTAGGCGTCGGACTCGCGCCGGTCCTCGCGCACCGGCTCGAAGCCGAACTCCCGGGCATAGACCTCGTGGCGGATGAAATAGACGTCGTTGCGCAGCTTCTCGTCGAGCGCGGGCGCGATTCCGAAGAATTGGGTGAAGCCGTCGGCGATGCTGTGCCTTTGCGGTAGATCTGACATCGCTAGTTCCTTAGGGTCTTTGGTGCACGCATGCCCGGTATATCGGCAGCCCACCAGCAGTCATCCGCGAAATTTGTTACAAAATATGTAGATATTGAAACACCTTTTTACGTATCAGTCCAGAACCAAAAACAGATGCCGGAACGGATACCAAAGGCATGACATAAATCCATATGGTTACCCTGCGGATGCCATACGGTCCTACCATGAATCTCCTGGAATCGTCCACGGGAATACTCCGCATCGCCCTGCCGGTTTCCGCCATCCGCGGGTTCTTTTCTTCAGGGCGCTTCGGAAAGGCATTGTGCCGACGCCTGCGCGAAAGGCATGCGGGTTTTTCGCCGACCGTGCTTCGGCGTGGCGTTTTGATGTGTCAAGTTATGTCGTCACTGGGGATTCGTCCAACACCTGACTTCCATCGTATGCGGTCGGATGGCTTCATCACATTGCAAGGGAGATGGGCATGAAGTTACTGATTGTCTGCACAGCCAATATCTGCCGGTCGCCGATGGCCGAAACCGTCGCGCGCCAGACGCTCGAGGCCATGGGCCTGCGCGGGCAGGTGGACGTGGCCTCGGCCGGCACCCGGGCCCAGCGCCCCGGCGAACGCATGGACCCGCGGGCGGTGGCGGCGCTGGAACGGCGCGGCTACCGGGTCGACCGCCGGACCTCGCGCCGGGTGAGTCCGGAGGATTTCGACGATTTCGACCTGGTGCTGGCGATGGATTCCACCCACATGGACAGCCTGCGCCGGCTGTGCCCTCCCAACCGGCTGCACACGCTGCGCTATTTCCTGCCGGCGTCGCGTCCGGGCGATGCGCCGGCGGTGCCCGACCCGTACTACGGCACCGCCGAAGGATTCGAGCAGGTCCTCGACCTGTGCGAGGCCGGCGTCGAGGCCCTGGTGGCGGAAGGCGTGGTCCGGCCCAGCTGATTCCGTCCGGCTCCCGCATCCTGCGCGACCCCCTGCGCCGCACCGGCGCTTCGCGGACCGGGGTTTCGCGGAGACCATCGCGTTCCCAAGGACGGTTGCCCGATGTCGATTCCCCCTGAAATGCCGGCGGCCGCGGCGGATGCGCTGCATCTGTCCGGACGCATCCTCTTCCTGTCGGCCGAGCCGGGCGTCCTGGCCCGGCAGGTCGCGGGCGAGCACCTCGCGCCGGCGGCGGCCGGGGTGCTGCGCGACGACGTCTCGACCGACGAGATCACGCCGCTGCCCATCCTGACCCACTACGACGACCAGCTCGGCCGGCATGCCTACACCGGCGTGCAGGCGGGCGACGCGCGGCCGGTGCCGGTGGACGGCGTGCGCCGGGGAAACTTCCAGGTGACGGTCGCCGGGCGGCGCTACGGCAAGGGCTCGTCGCGCGAGCACAGCCCCGCCGCCGAAAAGCATGCCGGGGTGCGCCTGGTGATCGCCGAGAGCTTCGAGCGCATCTACCGCCAGAACGCCGACAACATCGGCCTCTTCACCTCGACCGATTTCGGCCTGCTGCCGCGCATCCGGGCGGGCGAGGCGATTCCCCTCGAGGAACTGGTCGCCGGACGCGACGCGCTGGCCGCGCGGATCCTGCGCGCGGGCGGCCTGCTGCGCTTCGGCCAGCGGTCCATGCGGTCGGTGCGCCGTGCGCCGCCGTCGGCCGACGACCGGCCGCGCACCCTGTTCGAGAAGATCGTGGCCCGCCACGCGCTGGCCACCGACCTGACGCCGGCCCATCCCGCTCCCGGCGACGGCGCCTTCGTGCGCGCCGACTGGCGCTTCATCCACGAGTACTACACCGGGATGGCGGCGCACATGCTGCACCAGGCCTTCGGCCGGCCGCTGACGCTGCGCGACCCGGATTCGATCCTCGTGTTCGAGGACCACACCTCCTACGTCGAGGAGAGCCCGGCGCATGCGCGCGCCGGGCTGGTGCCCAACGTCCACCGCATGGTGCAGGCGCAGCGCGATTTCGCCGCCGCCTACGGCCTGCGCTGCCACCGCACCCTGACCGAGGAAGAGGCCGCGCGGGAGGAGGCCGACCGCGCCGCCGGTCGCCTGGCCGGCGGCGGCAATGCGGCCGGCATCTCGCATGCGATGGTGGCCGAGCATTACGCGCTGCCGGGCCAGCTGGTGGTGGGCACCGATTCGCACACCCCGCACAGCGGCGCGCTCGGCTGCGTGGCCTTCGGCGTGGGCACCACCGACATGGCCAACGCCTTCGTGACCGGCGCGGTGCGGCTGACGGTGCCGCAGTCGCTGCGCATCCAGCTGGACGGGACCCTGCCGCCCGGCGTGGCCGCCAAGGACCTGGCGCTGCACCTGCTGGCGCTGCCGGAGATCCGCCGCGGCGACGGCGTGGGCAAGGTGTTCGAGTTCCGCGGCAGCGCGGTCGCGGCCCTGTCCACCGACGAGCGCGCGACCCTGACCAACATGACGGCCGAACTCGGCGGCTTCACCGGCATCGTCGCGCCGGACGCGGAGACGCTGCGCTTCCTGCGCGAGCGGCGCGGGGTGGACGCGGTGCTGGAGCCGTGGATGCGCAGCGACCCGGATGCCGCCTACGCGGCCACGATCCGCGTCGACTGCGGCGCGCTGGTGCCGATGGTGGCCCGGCCGGGCGACCCGGGCAACGGCCTGGCGCTGGACGCGGTCGAAGGTCCGGTGCGCATCGACATCGCCTACGGCGGCTCCTGCACCGCCGGCAAGCGCGAGGATTTCGACCACTACCACCGGGTGCTGGCCTGGGCCGCGGCGCGGGGCCTGCGGCTGGCGCCGGGCGTGGCCCTCTACCTGCAGTACGGCACGACGGCGGTGCGCGACCACTGCGTCGCCCAGGGCTACGACCGGGCCTTCGCGGCGGTCGGCGCGCGCATCCTGCAGCCCTCGTGCGGCGCCTGCGGCAACTGCGGGCCGGGCACCTCGGTGCGGCCGGACCAGGTGACGGTCAGCGCCATCAACCGCAATTTCCCCGGGCGCGGCGGGCCGGGGCAGGTCTGGCTGGCCAGCCCGCCGACGGTGGCGGCCAGCGCGATCGCGGGCGAGCTGGTGTCCTTCGAGGAACTGCAGCGGCGCTTCGCCGGCTCCGCCTAGCCGGGCGCCGCGGCAGGGCGCGGACCCGTGCCGGCGGGCGCGCGCCGGACGTCCGCCGTCGGCGGATCCCCGGCCGGCGACCGGTGCTTGGAGCCGTTTCTGAAAAAATAGCGGCTTTTGGCACGCAGGAGACACGCATGAACCCCACCCACGATCGTCCGCTAGACGCTGCGGCGCCGGCCGCGCCCGCCGCCGCCCCCGACGGCATCGGCCGCCGGCGACTGCTGGCCTGCGCGCTGGCGGGCACCGCCGCCGGCCTGCCCGGCGCCGCCGTCCTCGCCCAGGGCGGCGAGGGCCGGCCGGTGCGCATCATCCTGCCGCTGTCCACCGGCTCGACGGTGGACGTGGTGGCCCGCGCGATGACCAACCCGCTGTCGCAGGCGCTCGGCGCCCCGGTGGTCATCGAAAACCTGCCCGGGGCCGGCGGCATCAGCGGCACCACGCAGCTGGTGCGCGCGCCGAAGGACGGCCACACGCTGGCGATGGTGTCGTCCAACCACGTGATCAACCCGAGCATCTACAAGACGATGCCCTACGACACGCTCAAGGACATCACGCCCATCTGCGTGCTGGGCACGGTGCCGCTGGCGCTGGTGGTCCACCCGTCGGTGCCGGCGCGCACCACCCAGGAGCTGATCGCGCTGCTCAAGGCCCACCCGGGCAAGTACAACTTCGGCTCGGCCGGCAACGGCGGCGTGCTGCACCTGGCCGGCGAGATGTTCAAGAGCCAGGCCGGCGTGGACATCCGCCACGTGCCCTACCGCGGCACCGGCCCGCTGGTGGTGGACGTGGTCGGCGGGCAGGTGGAGATGGCGGTGGTGTCGGTGACCGCGGTCGCGGCCCACATCAAGGCCGGCAAGCTGATCGGCATCGGCGTGTCCACCCCGAAGCGCGTGCCGATCCTGCCCGACGTGCCGACGCTGGCCGAGAGCGGGCTGCCGAACTACGCCATCGATTCCTGGATCGCGCTGATCGGCCCGGCCGGCCTGTCGCCGGCCCTGGTCGAGAAGAACTACCAGGCGGTCAAGGCCACCCTGGCGCAGAAGGAGGTGCAGGACGTGTTCGCCCAGCAGGGGCTGGTCATCACCAACGGCACGCCGGCGCAGGCCGCGCCCTTCTTCAAGTCCGAGCTGGAGAAGCACGCCCGGCTGGTGAAGATCTCCGGCGCCACCGCCGACTGAGCGCCGGCCGCCGCGCCGGGCCGGCCCGGGGAGGGCTCAGTGCAGCGACGAGGCTTCGCCGCCCGCGCCCGGGTCGGCCGCCCGCACCTGTTCCCAGGCGCTGCGCGGCAGGTAGGTCTGCAGGCGCAGCGTCACCAGCTCGGCGATCTCCGGCGTGACGGCATGGCCGACGAAGGGCAGCACGTCGGCGGTGACGTCGCCGCCCAGGTCGATCAGGCGTTCCGCGGCCGCCACCGTGTGGCGGTACGGCACGACCGGATCGGCCTTGCCGTGGAACAGGTGGTAGACCACCCCGGACGCGGCGACGGCCGGCCGCGCGGCGAAGCGGCCGGACAGCGCCACCACCCGCCCGGCCAGGGGCGCGGCCTGGGCGCCGATGGCTTCGAGCGCCATCGTGGCGCCCTGCGAGAAGCCGAACAGCGCGGTCGCCGCGGCGTCGACGCCGGTGGCCGACTGCCAGTGCCGCACCGTCTCGACGAAGGCCGGCAGGGCCGCGCGGACGCGTGCCGCGAGGTCGTCCTCCGAGAGCCCCTGCGTCGCGAACCAGTGCCGGCCGCCGTCCGGGCCGGCCGCCTCGGGCGCCGCGACGCTGGCGACGAAGGCCTGCGGGAAGCGGGCGGCGATATGCCGGCCCAGCGGCTCGAGGTCGGCGGGGAGGGCGCCCGCGCCGTGGAACAGCAGCATCAGCTGCTGCGCGGCGGGGCCGGGGTCCTGCAGGACGAGGGCGTCGGACGGTGGGGTCATGCGGCGGTTCTTCTGTCGATCGGATATCTGGGTTCATCGGCGCGTCGCCGGCGTTTCAGCGGCGCAGCGCCTCGGTGACCTTGGCGACCAGCGTGTCGGCGCCGAAGGGCTTGACCAGCAGGCCCATGGACTCGCCCAGGAAGGTGCCGCGCATCACGGCCTCCTCGGCGTAGCCGGTCATCAGGATGACCGGCAGGCCCGGGAAGCGCTCCCGCGCGAAGTCGGCCACCTGGCGGCCGTTGGGCCCGGGCAGGCCGACGTCGGACAGCAGCAGGTCGAAGCGCTGCGGCCCGGCCAGCAGCGCCATCGCCTCGTGGCCGTCGCGCGCTTCCAGCACCTGGTAGCCCTGGTCGTGCAGCAGGTCGATGGCCAGCATGCGCACCACCGTGTCGTCCTCCACCACCAGCACGGTGCCGGTCGGCGCGGCGCGGGCGTCGGGGTCGTCGGACGGCGGCGGCGCCGGCGCCGCGGCGCTGGGGGCCCGCAGCAGGTAGAGCGCGACCGCGGTGCCCGCGCCGACCTGGCTGTCGATGGCGATGTGGCCGCCCGACTGGCGGGCGTAGCCGTAGATCATCGACAGGCCCAGACCGGTGCCCTGGCCGATCGGCTTGGTGGTGAAGAAGGGCTCGAAGGCCTTGTCGAGCACCTCGGCCGGCATGCCGACGCCGGTGTCGGTGACCGACACGCGCACGTAGTCGCCCGGCTCCAGTCCCTGCATGCCGCGGATGTCGGCGGACTGCAGGCGGGCGTTGTCGGCGGCGATGCGCAGCCGGCCGCCCTCGGGCATCGCGTCGCGGGCGTTGATCGCCAGGTTGAGCACCGCGTTCTCGAACTGGTGCACGTCGGTGAGCGCCGGCCAGAGGTCGGCCGCGACCGAGAGTTCCAGGCGGATGTTCTCGCCGCCGGTGCTCTGCAGCATGTCCTCCAGCCCGTAGAGCGCGCTGCCGATGTCCACCGCCTTCGAGTCGAGCGGCTGGCGCCGCGAGAAGGCCAGCAGCCGCTGCGTCAGCGCCGCGGCGCGCTGGGCCGAGGCGATGCCGGCCGAGACGTAGCGGTCCAGCCCCTCGACCGTGCCCAGGCGCACCTTGCGCTGGATCAGCTGCAGCGGCACCACGATGCCCTGCAGCATGTTGTTGAAGTCGTGGGCGATGCCGCCGGTGAGCTGGCCGATGGCCTCCATCTTCTGCGACTGGCGCAGTTGCTCCTGGGTGCGGGCCAGTGCGGCGGCCTGCTCCTGCTCGGCGGTGATGTCGCGGGCCATGGCGTAGATGCGGTCGCCGTCGGGCACCGCGGTCCAGTCGAGCCAGCGGTAGCCGCCGTCGCGGTGCAGGAACCGGCAGACGAAGTGCGTGGTGGTGGCGCCCGCGGACAGCCGGTCGAGCATGTCGCGCCCGGCGGCGGCGTCGTCCGGGTGGAAGAACTCCAGCGACGACCGGCGGGTGGCTTCTTCCCGGCTCCAGCCCAGGATGCGGCCGAAGGCCGGGTTGACCGTCTCGTACATGCCGTCCATGCGGGCCACGACGATGATCTCGCGGCTGACGCGCCAGATGCGCTCGCGGTCGCGGGCCTGGGCGGCGACGCGGGCCTCCAGCGTGTCGGCGAGTTCGCGCAGGTGCTCCGCGTCCCGGCGCTCCTCGGTGATGTCGCGCGCGATGCCCAGCACCCGGATGCTGCCGTCGCCGTTGACCACCCGGCGCCCGGTGACCGCCACCCACATCAGGCGCCGGGTCTGCAGGCCGCGCAGGCGGTACTGCAGGTCCACGATGCCGTCGTCCTCGCCGCGGATCGCGGCCTGCAGGGCCGCATCGACCCGGTCGCGGTCCTCGGGGTGCAGCGCGTCGAGCATGTCCCGGCGGTAGGTCGGCTCCCGGTCCTGCGGCAGCTCGGCCATCTCCCTGGCGCGCCGGTCCCAGTACAGGCGCTGCCGGGTGACGTCGATCTCCCACACCGCGGTGTCCGACAGGTCGAGCGCCAGCCGCAGCCGCAGCTCGCTGTCGCGCATCGCCTCGCGCACCTCGCGCTCGCGGGTGCGGTCGCGCAGCACCTTCAGGAAGCCGACGACCGCGCCGGTCTCGCTGCGCAGCGGCGTCATCTCGCCGCTGGCCCAGAAACGCTGGCCCGACCGGTGCAGGTGCCAGCGCTCGTCGTTGCCGATGCCGGTGGCGAGCGCGTCGTGCATCTCCTGGGCCATCCGGTGCGAGGCGCGGTCGTCGGGCGTGAAGATGCGTTCGAGGCTCTGGCCCAGCATCTCCGCCTCGGTCCAGCCGAGCACGTGCTCGGCGCCGCGATTCCAGCTGGTGACGATGCCGGCATGGTCCATCGCCATGATGGCGTAGTCGATGGCGCTGTCGAGGATCTGCCGGTAGTGCCGCTGGTGGGCGCGCTGGCTGGCGACCATCGCGTCGCGCTCGATCAGCAGCCGGCGCATCTCCATCTGCGTCACCACCTGGCCCGCCAGCGCCAGCAGGCCGCTGCGCTGGCGCGGCGTGAGGCCGCCGGGGCGCGGCGCGGTGTCCAGCACGCACAGCGTGCCGTAGGCGATGCCGTCCGGGGTGCGCAGCACCGCGCCGGCGTAGAAGCGCAGGCCGCCGCCGCCGTGCACCAGCGGGTTGCAATCGAAGCGGGCGTCGGACCGCAGGTCGTCGACCACCAGCAGGTCCTCGGCCAGCAGCGCATGGATGCAGATCGAGTTGTCCAGCGGCATCTCGCGCACCTCCAAGCCGACCGCGGACTTGAACCACTGGCGCTCGTCGGCCAGCAGGTTGACCGCGGAGATCGGGGCGTCGAGCAGGTTGGCGGCCAGGGCGACGATGTCGTCGAAGGCCCGCTCGGGCGGCGTGTCGAGCACGGCGTAACGATCCAGCGCCGCGCGCCGCTGCCCGGCCGTGGGCACGGGCCGGGCGGGGGACTCGGAGGATGCGGGGGAAGAGGAGGTCATGGCACGGGTCGGAAGGTGACCGATTGTGGGTCAGGCCCCGTACGGGCGCGTGTGCGAGTGTGCGGCGCCACCGCCGGACCCGGCACGGCCGGGCGGCGGCCCGCGGTCGAACCGGCGGTTCCCGACCGGGGTCCATGGCGCGCGGACCGGCGCGCGGTGGCGAAAACACGGGTTTGACGGCCCGCCGGTCCGCGCCCACACTGGAATCGCCACAAGCAACCCCAGGAGACCCCGATGAACGATCCCACCGCCACGACCGGTGCAGCGTCCAGCTTCCATCCCGCCGCCGCCCCGGTGGCGCCCGCCGCGTCCGGCAGCGGCGCCACCGACGCCCAGCCCAGCGCCACCAGCGGCGCGCTGGCGGCCATCGCCGGCCCGCACGACTCGGCCGTCACCCTGCGCGACAAGTACGAGAAGCCGCACGGCCGGGTCTACATGACCGGCACCCAGGCGCTGGTGCGCCTGCTGCTGGCGCAGAAGGCGCGCGACGAGGCCGCCGGCCTGCGCACCGCGGGCTTCGTCTCCGGCTACCGCGGCTCGCCGCTGGGGGGAGTGGACCAGGAACTGTGGAAGGCCCGCGCCTACCTGGAGTCCCACGAGATCCGGTTCCAGGCCGGCCTCAACGAGGAGCTGGCGGCCACGGCGGTGTGGGGCTCGCAGATGGTCAACCTCGACCCGAACGCCACCGTCGACGGCGTCTTCGGCCTCTGGTACGGCAAGGGCCCGGGGGTGGACCGCAGCGGCGACGTGTTCAAGCACGCCAACATCGCCGGCTGCTCGCAGCACGGCGGCGTGCTGGTGGTGGCCGGCGACGACCACGCCTGCAAGTCCTCGACCCTGCCGCACCAGAGCGAGCACGCCTTCATCGCCGCGATGATCCCGGTGCTCAACCCGTCGGGCGTGCGCGAGTTCATCGAGTTCGGGCTGCACGGCTACGCGATGTCGCGCTACTCGGGCTGCTGGATCGGCTTCAAGTCGATCAGCGACACCATCGAGTCCTCGTCCTCCTTCGAGATCGACCCGCTGGCGCTCGACATCCGCATCCCCGACGGCTACCCCGTCCCCGAGGGCGGCTTCTCGATGCGCTGGCCCGATCCGCCGATGGAGCAGGAGAACCGGCTGCAGCGCGAGCGCATCTACGCGCTGCTGGAGTACGTGCGGCTCAACCGCATCAACCGCCAGGACTGGCACGCGCCGCGGGCCCGCCTGGGCATCGTCACCACGGGCAAGAGCTACCTCGACGTGCGCGAGGCGCTGGCGATGATGGGCATCGCGCCCGAGGCGGCGCGGGCGATGGGGCTGCGGCTGCTCAAGATCGGCATGCCCTGGCCGCTGGAGCCGCAGTGCATCCTGGAGTTCGCCGAGGGGCTCGACGAGATCCTGGTGGTCGAGGAGAAGCGCCAGGTCATCGAGTACCAGATCAAGGAGCAGCTCTACAACGCGCCGATCGCCTCGCGCCCGCGGGTGGTCGGCAAGTACGACGAGACCGGCGAGTGGGTGCAGGTGCCGCACGACGGCATCCTGCTCTCGCCCAACGGCGAGCTGACGCCGGCGGCCATCGCCGAGGTGATCGCCAGCCGCATCGCCAAGGTCTTCGGCCACGAATCGCTGCCGGCGCCGGCGCGCGGCTTCTACGTGGCGCATCCGGTGGCCGACGGCTTCATGCGGGCCGAGCCCGGCGCGGCGCAGCGCATCCCGTACTTCTGCTCGGGTTGCCCGCACAACACCTCGACCAAGGTGCCCGAGGGAAGCCGCGCGGTCGCGGGCATCGGCTGCCACTACATGGCGATGTGGATGAACCGGCAGACCGACACCTTCAGCCAGATGGGCGGCGAGGGCGTGAGCTGGATCGGCCAGGCGCCCTTCACCGCCACGCCGCACATCTTCGCCAACCTGGGCGACGGCACCTACATGCACTCGGGCTCGCTGGCGATCCGCGCGGCGGTGGCGGCGAAGGTGGACATCACCTACAAGATCCTGGTCAACGACGCGGTGGCGATGACCGGCGGCCAGCCGGTCGAGGGCTCGCCCACGGTGCCGCAGATCGCGCGCCAGGTGGCGGCCGAGGGCGTGGCCTCGATCCACCTCGTCTCCGACACGCCCGAGATCTACGAGGGCATGCCCGGCCTGCCGGTGGGCACGGTGGTGCTGCACCGCGACGCGATGGACGCCCTGCAGCGCCAGCTGCGCGAGCGCAAGGGCGTCTCGGTCATCCTCTACGCCCAGACCTGCGCCGCCGAGAAGCGCCGCCGGCGCAAGCAGAAGAAGCTGGCCGATCCGGCCAAGCGCGTCGTCATCAACGAGGAGGTCTGCGAGGGCTGCGGCGACTGCGGCGTGCAGAGCAACTGCGTCTCCATCCTGCCGCTGGAGACGCCGCTGGGCCGCAAGCGCACCATCGACCAGAGCTCCTGCAACAAGGACTATTCCTGCGTGAAGGGCTTCTGCCCGAGCTTCGTGACCGTGGAGGGCGCGCAGCTGCGCAAGCCGCAGGCCCGCGCCGGCCGGGGCGCCGCGGCCACGGCGCCGACGGACCTGCCGGCCCCGGCGATCGCGGCGCTGGACGCGCCCTACAACCTGGTGATCACCGGCGTCGGCGGCACCGGCGTGGTCACCATCGGCGCGCTGCTGGGCATGGCGGCGCACCTCGAAGGCAAGGGCGTGCTGGTGCTCGACATGGCCGGGCTGGCGCAGAAGGGCGGCGCGGTGATGTCGCACGTGCGCCTGGCCGCCGCGCCCGAGGCGCTGCACGCCGCCCGCGTCGCGGCCCACCAGGCCGACGTGGTGCTGGGCTGCGACCTGATGGTGGGCGCCGGCAAGGACGCGGTGCTGACCATGGACCCGAAGCGCACCCGCGCCGTCATGAACACCGACGTCGCCCCCACCGGCAGCTTCACCCAGGACCCGGACTGGCAGGCCTCGCCCGAGGCGATGCTGCGCAAGGTGCGCGCCGCCACCCGCGAGACCCTGACGCTCGACGCCACCCGCATCGCCACCGCGCTGCTGGGCGACGCGGTGGCGACCAACGTGTTCGTGCTGGGCTACGCCTGGCAGCAGGGCTGGGTGCCGCTGCGGGAGGCCTCGCTGCTGCAGGCCATCGACCTCAACGGCGCCGCCGTCGCCATGAACCGCGCCGCCTTCGCCTGGGGCCGCCAGGCCGCGGTGGACCTGGGCCGCGCCCGCAGCGCCGCCGGCCTGGACCGCGGCGCGACGGTGGTGGCCATGCCGCAGCGCCCGCCCTCGCTCGACACCCTGCTGGCCGACCGGGTGCAGCGCCTCGCGGCCTACCAGGACGCCGCCTACGCGCGCCGGTACGAGGACTTCGTGCGCGGGATCGCCGCCCAGGAGCGGCTGCGCACCGGCCACGACCGGGTGGCGCGCGAGGTGGCGGTGAGCCTCTACAAGCTCATGGCCTACAAGGACGAGTACGAGGTGGCGCGGCTCTATGCGCACAGCGGCTTCTTCGACCGGGTGGCCGGCCAGTTCGAGTCCGGCTACCGGCTGCGCTTCCACCTGGCGCCGCCGCTGCTGGCCAAGCGCGACGCCGACGGCCACCTGGTCAAGCAGTCCTACGGCCCCTGGATCGCCACCGCCTACCGGGTGCTGGCGCGGATGAAGTTCCTGCGCGGCGGGCCGCTCGACCCGTTCGGCCGCACCGAGGAGCGCCGGGCCGAGCGCGCCGCCATCGGCGACTACGAGGCGCTGATGCGCGGCGTCGCGGCCGGCCTGAGCGCCGCCAACGAGAAGACGGTGCTGGAGCTGGCCCGGCTGCCGCAGTCCGTGCGCGGTTTCGGCCACGTCAAGGAACGCAACGCCCGCGCGGCGGCGCTGCGGCAGGCGCAGCTGCTCGATGCGCTGCGCGGGCCGGACGCGCCGCCCGACGCCGACGGCAACGGCCGGCGCGATCCGGCGGTGCAGGCCGGCCGGGTGGTGGTGGGACGGGACCGGGCGGCGGCCTGACGGCGAGGGGTTCGGCATGCCTGCGAGCAGCACGGCGCCGACATCCGCCCCCGCTCCCGGATGACAGGCGGGGCCGGGGTCCGTGCCCATGATGGGATCGCCCGGCGCGACGGCCTGCGGTCCGACCGGTCATCGCCGTCGCCGTCGCCGTCGCTGCCCGCCTGGCGGCCTTTCCTTTTTTCCGAGGATCCTTTTCATGCCCACCCTCCCGCCCCCGCCGGCCGTCGCCGACGCACAGAAGGCCATCGGCGCGGTGCTCGAAGAACTCGAACACCGCACCGGTGGCGAGGTCAAGGACATCGCGCTGGAAGACATGGTCGACACCGACCCGCAGACCGGTCGCCCGGTCGTCCAGAAGAGCGTCGAGATCACGCTCGACGAGAAGCCGCGCAAGCGCTGGTCGACCTGAGGCGCCCGGCCGCGACCGGGCTCAGGTCAGCGCGCCGAGAGCACCGGATGCCGCTGGTGCGGGCGCAGCGCCTCTTCCAGGGATACCGGGCGTCCGAGGAAATAGCCCTGCACCTTCGAGGCGCCCAGCGTGCGGAGCTGTTCCAGCTCGGCGGAGGTTTCCACGCCTTCGGCGGTGATGGTGCTGCCGATGGCATTGGCGAACGCGATGAGCGCGGTGGCCAAGGCGCGACGCCTCGGGTCGTGGTCGATGTCCCGCGTCAGGCTCATGTCGAGCTTGATGAAGTCGGGCTGCAGGTTGAGGGTGTGGCGCATGCTGGCATAGCCCGCGCCGGCGTCGTCGATGGCCAGGCGCAGGCCGCGCACCCGCCAGGGCGCCAGGGCGCGCACGAGGGCCGCGTAGTCCTCGACCACCTCGTGCTCGGTGATTTCCAGCACCACCCGGTTCAGCGCCACGCCGTCGAAGACATGCTCGAACTCGTCGCTCATGACGAGGGCGGGGGAGGCGTTGACGGCGATGAAGGTGTCGGGCGGGAACTGCGGCAGGGCCTGCAGCGCCTTGCGCATCGCGAAGCCCTCCAGGCGCGGGCCCCATCCGATGTCCAGCGCCTCGCGGAACCAGAGGTCCGGCGCCCGCTGCGGATCGAGGGGGAAACGGGACAGGCATTCCCAACCGGCGATCCGACCGTCCGCCACCTGGATGATGGGCTGGTACGCGATGGTCAGCAGGTCCTCCTGGATCACCCGGTCGATGCGCTGCGCCTGCGCATCGACCGCCTGCCGCCGCCGCATGTCGCTGCCGATGCGGTCGGCCATCAATTCGGCGAAGGCGCGCATCATCTGCAGGTCGCGCTGGCTGAGGGTGGGGTCGGCCTCGAAGCCGAAGCAGCACAGGGTGCCGTAGGTGCGCCCGTCGTCCAGCACGATGGGAACGCTCAGGTGCGAGCCGATGGGCACGGCCCGGGTTTCCGGCAGGCCGCATGCCAGGGGAACGTCCGCCGTGTCCGGGATGAGCTCGGGCAGCCGCCCCTCGACCACGTGCTGGCAGTAGCCCGCATCCATCGGCAGGACGTCGCCCACCTGCAAGGGAGCGGGCTCGTCCGCGTCCACATGCCGGAAGACGCGGTCGTTCTCGCGAAATTCCGACACGAACGCCACATCCATGCCGAGGTGTCGGCGGACCGTGTGCAGCACCTTGGAGATGTTGTCCGATTCGGCTTCGTGCGAGAACAGTGGTTTCAGGAGACTGGTCATGAAATGGGACGAAAGCCGGATGGCTCCTGAAATGTGCCTGGATTTACAAACAGTACCGGGAATTGCAGGAGTTTTCAATAGGACGCCCCAATACCCCGATGCCGGAGGGCTCGATCGTCCGGGAACGCTCCGCGGCGCTACGCGCCGATCAACGCGCCGTAGGCCCTGCGGGTCTCCGGACCGACCGCTTCCCGTAGTTGCGCGTAGTGGGTCCGGTGGCGTGCCAGCATGCGTGCCGACGCCACGGTGCGGGAGCGGCAGAACCAGTGGCAGGTGTGCTGCATCAGGAGCATCTCGGCCGACAGCACGAAAGCGCGGTCTTTCGGCGTCCGGCCGCTGTCGTTGCCCACGGCCGCGGCGATGCCGCGCGCATGGATGGCGAAGGCCTGGCGCGCATCGAAGGTGGCGGAGGGCAGCCACCGGTCGGCGAAGGGCAGGGCCAGCGGCAGCGTGCTGATCCGGGTGTCGGCCGCATCGAGGCGCGCGAACGCGGCGGAAAAGCGCTCGAACTGGCTGCGCAGCGAGGTTTCGGTGGGTTCCAGCAAAGGCCAGATCTGCGCGCGGCGCTGGGGATCGTCCTCGCCCAGCGCCCGCATGTAGCCCTGGTTCAGGTCTTCCATCAGTTTCTCGATGCGGAAGTCGCGCAGGTGGTGCCCCAGCAGCGCGATGCGCCGGCGCTGGTCGATCGACTTGAGCACGAAGGCCGCGGTGGCGATCACCGCCAGCAGGGTCAGGAAATCCATGGATGCGGCCGGCCGTCAGTCGTCGCCGAGGATTTCGCGGATGGCCTGGGTGGTGTTCTCCGCATGCGCGGCCACCTGCTCGACGCTCATGCCGATGATCGTCAGCGGGTAGGTGCCCGACACCACGCCGCGGTACCAGATCTCGGCCGCCATCACGTCGGGCGACATGCCCTCGACCGCGCCCACTAGGCAATCGACCACCGATTCCAGGCCGGCGTCGGCGTACAGCTCTTCCGACTCGTAGCTGACGCGGTACTCGTAGAAACCGGCCCGGCCGCCTTCGATCTCGATGCGCACGATCATGGGGAATGCTTTCTCTCTGCGATGGATGGACCGCCGATTGTCGGCGACCGCCCGGCCCGGCATCTCGCAGGGCATCGCGGCCGGCGGGCCCGGCCGCGCGGATGGCTGACACCGGGTCCCGTTCCCGGGCGACAGCCGGCGGACGCGGCGCTTCGGAGAATCGCCTGTTTACCTCCGCGAAACCCGCGCGCCACCGCCATGCATTACCAGTCCATCCTCGACGACATCGTCGAATCCCTCCGGCCGCAACTGGGCCGGCACGGCGAGGTGGCGGACCACATCCCGGCGCTGGCCCGGGTGCCGGCCGAGCGCCTGGGCATCGCGCTGCGCACCTGCGAGGGCGAGGAAGCCGCGGCCGGCGACGCCGGGGAGCCGTTCTCCATCCAGAGCGTCTCGAAGCTGTTCTCCCTGACGCTGGCGATGCAGTACCTGGGCGACGACCTGTGGGACCGGATCGGGCGCGAGCCCTCGGGCGACCCGTTCAATTCGCTGGTGCAGCTGGAGTTCGAGCAGGGCATCCCGCGCAACCCGTTCATCAATGCCGGCGCCATCGCGGTGGCCGACCGGCTGACCAGCCGGGGCGATGCCGCGGCCGAGGTGCTGGCGCTGCTGTCGAGCCTGTGCGACGAGGAACTGCAGGTGGACGAGGAGGTGGCGACATCCGAGATGGACGCCGGCTACCGCAACCTGGCGCTGGCGAGCCTGATGAAGGACTTCGGCAAGATCGACAACCCCATCCCGCAGGTGCTGGAGGCGTATTTCCGGCAGTGCTCCATCCGGATGGACTGCCGGCAGCTGGCCCGCGCCGCCGGCTACCTGTGCCGCCGCGGCAAGCATCCGTACCGGCCGGACGAGGCGGTGGTGACCGACCGCCAGGCCCGGCGCCTCAACGCCCTGATGCTGACCTGCGGCACTTACGACGCCGCCGGCGAATTCGCCTTCCGCGTCGGCCTGCCGTGCAAGAGCGGCGTGGGCGGCGGCATCGTCGCGGTGGTGCCCGACCGGCTCAGCCTGTGCGTCTGGTCGCCGGCGCTCGACGAGAACGGCAATTCCCACCTGGGCATGGAGGCGCTGGAGATGTTCGTCGCCAAGACGCGGTTGTCGGTGTTCTGACGCGCCGCCGTCCGCTGCGGACCACAATCGCGGCATGACCGCATCCGACCCCTTCCCCGACGGCCCCGCCGAACTGCGGTACCTCGATTTCGACTACAGCGACTCCGAGGACGGCGCCGGCACCTTCGACGCGATGGTGTCCACCGGTCCGGAGCGGGTGCCCGCGGTGCATGCCGAGATCGCCGCGGTGCTCGGCTGGGCGCACGCCGCCTTTCCCGAGGCCTGCGGTCCGGCGGAGGAGGGCGGGGAATGGGACTACGACCTGCGCGGTGCGCGCGAGACCGCCCAGGCCGAGGCGCTCGACTACGACGCGGAGACCGGGCGCATCGCGGTGCTGCCAGGGCCGTCGGGACCGCCCCGGCATACGGTCACCCTGTCGATCGGCGGCTCGCCGGCCTTCTGCGACGCGCTGCGCGAGCGCTTCCGCATCGATTGACCGGCGGGGCGGCCGGCGGGGCGGCCGACGGTCCGCGGACGAGCGGACGAAACACGCCGAACGGTCGCCGCTCCGGCGGCCGCGGCGTTAAGCTGCCCGGTGCGCCGCGGGGCGTTCTCCCGTCCCGGCCGCACCGTCCGTTTTTCCCTGCGCGATGACGCGAAGGCGCCGCCGGTCCCCCGGGTCCGCAGCCGCCTTCCGCCGTTACTCCCGGTTCAGCGCCCATCCATTCCTGCCGCTCCGCCTCCCCCTGCGCGACCGCGCCCCCCGGGGGGGACGAGGCCGCCCTCCGCGCCGGACGCGATCCGGCGGAGGCGGCGCAGGCGACCGAGGCTCCAGCCATGCCGGGCTACCAACTCAAGCACGAGCGAATTTCCATCGCGGGCGTCGACGACCTGTGCATCCGGTCCCTGCTCGACCGACAGCAGTTCGCCGATCCGCGCGGCGATGCGCAGGCCCTGGGCATCTCGTCGGCCGCCTGGCCGCTGTTCGGGCTGCTGTGGCCGTCGGGGCGGCAGCTGGCGATGCGTCTGGCCCTGCGCCCGGTGGCGGCCGGCGAGCGCATCCTGGAGATCGGCTGCGGCCTGGCCCTCGCCAGCCTGGTGGGGCACCGGCGCGGGGCGGACATCACCGCCAGCGACTGCCACCCGCTGGCGGCCGCTTTCCTGGAGGAGAACCTGCGCCTCAACCGGCTGCCCCCGATGCCCTACCGGCACGGTTGCTGGTCGGCCGACGACCCGCAACTCGCGCCGACCCGCGCGGCGCCGGACGGCCAGCAATTCCTCGCGGACCGCTACGACCTGGTGATCGGCAGCGACCTGCTCTACGAGCGCGACGACGGCGCCACCATGGCGCGGTTCATCGACGCGCATGCGCAGCCGGCGGCCCAGGTGTGGATCGTCGATCCCAACCGCGGCAACCGCAGCGCCTTCAGCCGCCAGATGGCCGCGCGCGGCTACGGACTGCGGGAGGAGCGCCTCGACCAGCCGGCCGACGCCCGCAACCCCGCCTACCGCGGGCGGCTGCTGGTCTACCGGCGCGCGCCGCCGTAGGGGCGGAGCACCGGGCGGACGGGGCTTCAGCCCGCCAGGGCCGGGCGCAGCGCGTCCGGGGCCAGGCGGCGCACCGCTGCCGTGCCGGTGTGGAAGAACGCGACGGCCCGCACCAACTGCTCCGCCTGTCCCTTGAGGCTGCCGGCGGCCGCCGCCGACTCCTCCACCAGCGCCGCGTTCTGCTGCGTGGCCTGGTCCATCTGCGTGACCGCCTCGCC
>JAKOND010000192.1 GCA_022702125.1 Burkholderiaceae bacterium | reverse complement strand
CGTGCCCTGCGGCTCGACCCAGGTCGAGCGCCGCGCCATCAAGGACGCGGCCGAGGCGGCCGGCGCCACCGCCGTCTACCTGATCGAGGAGCCAATGGCCGCGGGCATCGGCGCCGGCCTGCCCGTCTCCGAAGCCTCCGGCTCGATGGTGGTCGACATCGGCGGCGGCACCACCGAGGTCGGCATCATCTCGCTCGGCGGCATGGTCTACAAGGGCTCGGTCCGCGTGGGCGGCGACAAGTTCGACGAGTCCATCATCAACTACATCCGCCGCAACTACGGCATGCTGATCGGCGAGCCGACGGCCGAGCTCATCAAGAAGAGCATCGGTTCGGCCTTCCCCGGCTCCGAGGTCAAGGAGATCGAGGTCAAGGGCCGCAACCTCAGCGAGGGCGTGCCGCGCAGCTTCACCATCTCCAGCAACGAGGTGCTCGAAGCCCTGACCGACCCGCTCAACCAGATCGTCTCGGCGGTCAAGACCGCGCTGGAGCAGACGCCGCCGGAACTCGGCGCCGACATCGCCGACCGCGGCATGATGCTGACCGGCGGCGGCGCCCTGCTGCGCGACCTCGACCGCCTGCTGGCCGAGGAGACCGGCCTGCCGGTGCACGTGGCCGAGGAGCCGCTGACCTGCGTGGTGCGCGGCTGCGGCATGGCGCTCGAGCGCATGGACCGCCTGGGCAGTATCTTCACCAGCGAATAAGCCGCGCTCCGTCAGAGCCGGCAGCCTTTCGACCACTTCCCGCGCAACGGACGGCATGCCCCTGGTGACCCTGGACCGCAGCGTGCCGCCGCTTTTCAAGCAGGGGCAGTCGGCGCTGTCGAAACTGGCCGTCCTCAGCGCCCTGGCGCTGTTCCTGATGGTGGCCGACGCCCGCTTCGGCATCGTGCCGCCGCTGCGCGCCGCCATCTCGGTGGCGCTCTATCCGCTGCAGCAGACCATGCTGCAGCCGATGGACTGGCTGCGGCACGGCCGGGAGTACGTCGGCACCCTGCAGGAGGCCCAGGCCCGCGAGGCCGAGGCCCGGCGCACCATGGCCCTGCAGTCGCAACGCGCCAACCAGGTCGAGGAACTGGTGCTGGAGAACGCCCGGCTGCGCCGGCTGCTGGACCTGCGCGAGCGGCTGCAGGTGCCCCAGCGCGCGGCCGAGGTGCTCTACGACGCGCCGGACGCCTACACCCGGCGGGTGGTGATCGACAAGGGCAGCACCCAGGGCATCGCCATCGGCGCGCCGGTGATCGACGGCACCGGGGTGCTCGGCCAGGTCACCCGGGTCTATCCCTTCGTGAGCGAGGTGTCGCTGGTGGTCGACCGCGAGGTGTCGATCCCCGTGGTCAACACCCGCACCGGCGTGCGCAGCGTGGCCTACGGCGACCCGTCCACCGTGGCGCAGGGCTACGGGCTGGAGCTGCGCTTCGTGCAGGGCAACGCCGACGTGCAGGCCGGCGACGTGCTGGCGACCAGCGGCATCGACGGCGTCTATCCGGCCGGCCTGCCGGTGGCGCGGGTGGCCCTGGTCGAGCGCCAGTCGGAATCGACCTTCGCCCGCATCCACTGCGTGCCGCTGGCGATGGTGCAGGCCGCGCGCCACATCATGGTGCTCGACCCGGCCGCGGCGCAGCTGCCGCCCCGGCCCGAGCCCGAACCCGAGGCGCCGGTGCGCCGCCGCGCGGGACGGCCCGCGTCATGATGCTGCGCAAGGGGCAGCAGCTGCTGCTGCCGGTCAATCCGGCCTTCATCTGGGCCAGCCTCGCCGTGGCGCTGCTGGTCAACCTGCTGCCGGTCGGACGCATCGCCTGGATGCCCGACCTCCTGCTGGTGCTGATCGTCTTCTGGAGCGTGCACCAGCCCCTGCGTGTCGGCCTGGGCGCGGTCTTCGCCCTGGGCCTGGCGATGGACGTGCACCACGGCGCGCTGCTGGGCCAGCACGCGCTGGTCTACACCGCGATGGGTTTCGGCGCGATCAGCGTGCACCGGCGGCTGCTGTGGTTCAGCGTGCCGTGGCAGGCGGCGCAGGTGTTCTGGCTGTTCTTCGCGGCGCGTTCGGTCGGGGTGCTGCTGCGGCTGGTCACCGGCGGCGACTGGCCCGGCTGGGACGTGCTGCTGGCGCCGGCGATCGAGGCGCTGCTCTGGCCGGTCGTCAGCATGGTCTTGCTCGCGCCGCAGCGCAGGTCGCCCAATCCTGACGAGAATCGGCCGATCTGAGCCCATCCGCATGACCGAACTCCGCAACGTCAAGGCCGAACTGCTGCGCTTCCGCCGCCGCATCCTGGCGGTGGGGCTGGTGGTGGTGCTCGCCTTCGGGCTGGTGGCCTCGCGGCTGGTGGTGCTGCAGGTGGGCCGGCACGACGAGCTGGCCGGCCGGGCCGAGAGCAACCGCACCGCCGTCATCCCCATCGTGCCCAACCGCGGCCTGATCCTGGACCGCAACGGCGAGGTGCTGGCCAGCAACTATTCGGCCTACACGCTGGAGATCACCCCGTCGAAGGTGCCGGACCTGGAGGCCACCATCGACGAACTGGCGAAGATCGTCGAGATCTCGCCGCGCGACCGGCGCCGCTTCAAGAAGCTGACCGAGGAGTCGCGCAGCTTCGACTCGCTGCCGCTGCGCACCCGGGTGACCGACGAGGAGGTGGCGCGCTTCGCGGTGCAGCGCTACCGCTTCCCCGGCGTGGACATCAAGGCGCGGCTCTTCCGCAGCTACCCGTTCGGCGAGCTCGGCAGCCACGTGGTGGGCTACATCGGCCGGATCAACCAGCGCGAGAAGGAGCGGATCGACGACTCGGACGACGCGCCCAACTACCGCGGCACCGACTACATCGGCAAGCTCGGCATCGAGCAGAGCTTCGAGCGCCAGCTCCACGGCGCCACCGGCGTCGAGCAGATGGAGACCTCCGCCGGCGGCCGCGCCATCCGGCGGCTGGCCAGCCATCCGGCGACGCCGGGGCAGACCGTGGTGCTCTCGCTCGACATCCGGCTGCAGAAGCTGGTCGAGGACCTCTTCGGCCCGCGCCGCGGCGCGCTGGTGGCGATCGACCCGCGCACCGGCGAGGTGCTCGCCTTCGTCAGCAAGCCGACCTTCGACCCCAACCTGTTCGTCGAGGGCATCGACCAGGAGAACTGGTCCGCGCTCAGCGAATCGATCGACAAGCCGCTGCTGAACCGGGCGCTGCGCGGCACCTATCCGCCGGGCTCCACCTACAAGCCCTTCATGGCGATGGCGGGGCTGGAGCTGGGCAAGCGCACGCCGCAGACCACCATCGTGGACAACGGCACCTACCTGTTCGGCGACCACCGCTTCCGCAGCCACGGCGACGGCGGCCTGGGCACGGTGGACCTGTTCCGCGCCATCCAGCATTCGAGCAACGTGTACTTCTATTCGCTGGCCAACGAGCTGGGCGTGGAGGCGATGCACGACTTCATGGCGCCGCTGGGCTTCGGCCAGATCACCGGCATCGACATCAACGGCGAGGTGCGCGGCGTGCTGCCCAACCAGGAATGGAAGCGCCGCACCTACAAGCGCCCCGAGCAGAAGAAATGGTTCGGGGGCGAGACCATCTCGCTGGGCATCGGCCAGGGCTACAACAGCTTCACCATGCTGCAGCTCGCCAGCGCCACCGCGACGCTCGCCAACCGGGGCGTCAAGCAGACGCCCCACCTGGGCCTGGCGGTGCAGGACCCGGTGACCGGCGCGCGCACGCCGCTGCCGCCGCCGGCGCCGGAAGACCTGCACTACAAGCGCTCCAACGTCGAGGCGGTGGTGCGCGGCCTGGTGGGCGTGGCCCAGGGCGGCACCAGCACCAAGGTGTTCGCGGGCGCGAGCTACGTCTCGGCCGGCAAGACCGGCACCGCCCAGGCGGTCACCGTCGGCCAGAAGGAGCGCTACGACAAGGCCCGCCTGGCCGAGCGCCAGCGCGACCACGGCGTCTACATGGCCTTCGCCCCGGCGGATGCGCCGCGCATCGCCCTGGCGGTGATCGTGGAGAACGGCGGCTGGGGCGCCGGCGTGGCCGCGCCGATCGCCCGCCGGGTGCTGGATTACTGGCTGGACGGCATCTACCCGAGCGAGGAGGACATCGCCTCCATGCAGAAGGGACTGGCCGGCAAGCCGATCGGCACGCCGCGCCGCGCCGCCGACGTGCCGCTGCCCGGCAGCACCGTCGCGATGCCCGGCGCCGAGGACCTCGCCGCCGCGGCGCCCGAGCCGGGCCCGGTGGAGGTCGCGGCGGCGTTCCGGGAGGTGGTGGCGTCCCTGCCGGCGCCAGCGCCCGTGCAGGCCGCGGCGCCGACGGCCGCGCCCGCCGCGGCCCGGGCCAAGGCCGCCGCGGTCGCCGCGCCGGCGCCAATGCCGGTATCCACGGCCGCGGCGTCCACGCGCCTCGCGGCGGTCGGCGCGCCGCCCTGAGCCGCTGCCGGCCGGGCGTCCGGACCGCGTTCCGGGATCTCCGGGGCCGCGATGCCGCTACCGCAGGAAGGCGTCGTAGCCGGTCTTGCAGATCAGCAGGCCCACCACCACGATGAACACGCCGCGCACGAAGCCCGGCCCGTGGCGCAGCGCCATCCGCGCGCCCAGCACGCTGCCGATGACGTTGGCGGCGGCCAGCACCACCGCGTAGTGCCACCAGACATGGCCGGTGGAGGCGAACAGCAGCATCGCGGCCAGGTTGGTGGCGGTGTTGAGGAGCTTGGCCGAGGCCGACGCGTTCAGGAAGTCGTAGCCCAGCACCCGCACGAACAGGAACACGAAGAAGCTGCCGGTGCCCGGACCGAAGAAGCCGTCGTAGAAGCCGACCGCCGCGCCGATCAGGCAGGCCGCGATGCGCTCGGACGCGCCCTCGTGGCGCGGCGCGTGCTCCCGGCCCAGCTGCTTCTTGGCCAGCGTGTAGAAGAAGACGGCCAGCAGCACGAAGGGCAGCAGGCGGCGCAGGGCGTCGGGCGAGGTTCGGGTCACGGTCCAGGCGCCCAGCATCGCGGCGCAGAAGCTCACGGCCACCGCGGGCAGCATGGTGGCCCAGCGGATGCGCACCCTTTTGGCGAATTGCAGCGTCGCGAACGCGGTGCCCCAGACGCCGGACGCCTTGCTGGTGCCCAGCAGCGTGGCCGGCGCCGCCTGCGGGAACACGCCGAACAGCGCGGGCGTCATGATCAGCCCCCCGCCCCCCACCAGCGCGTCGATGAATCCGGCCAGCAGGGCGGCGGTGGCGATCAGGGCGAGTTCCAGCATAGGGCGGGGATTGTCGCACCGGGCATCGCGGGGAAAACGCTTCCAAAAAGATAGCTGGAAACGAAGATCCGGCGCCGGCAGGACGGGCCGTCGACCACCGAAGAAAGGGCAGGGGCGGGCCGGAGGGAAGGCAAAAAAAAGCACTGCGCGAAGGCAGTGCCAGAGAATTGACGGGCATCTCGTGCAGGATGCTTGGCCGCAATGTCTTGTTCTGTAGTCTGTAGGTGTCTCCCCGATCCCCTCGGCAGACGGGGTGCCCGTCCGCGAGTGAGGCGACTGTAGGGGGCACGGCCTTCCCGGGCATCGGGAAATACCCGGCCTTTCGCACCCCGGCGGTGCATGGCGGCGGTTCCGCCAGGCCGCGGACCGGCCGGGCGCCTCCGCGGTCGGGACGCGGTGGCGCAGCAGGACGGCGGACGGTGTAGCCCTTGGCCGACATGCCACGCGGCGGATGCGCGGCTACGATGCGGAGCTGTCCGGTCGGCCCGCCCTGGGCCGCCGTCCGTCGTTCCCTTCCATTACACGCCGCCCCCTTTCCTCCAATGCAGGATTCCCGCCCCCGTATCGCCAGCGAGGACACCTCCGCGGGACACGCCCTGGCGCTGCACGGCGAATGGACGGCCGCCCGGTTCGCCGACCGGACGACATGGCGGGAACTGGCCGCGTCCCTCAAGCGGGCCCCCGCCGGCACCGACGCCCGCTGGGACCTGTCGGGCATCGGCCAGCTCGACCATGTGGGCGCCCAAGTGCTGTGGAACGCCTGGGACCGGGCCTGGCCCGCGCAGGTCGAGGTCGCCGATGCCCACCGGACGATGATCGACACCGTCGCCTCGCTGACCACCGAGATCCCGCCCGAGCGCGGTTTCGGCCTGGCCAGGCTGGTGGACCTGCTCGGCCGGCAGGTGCTGGCCGGCGTCGGCCACCTGCGCCACATCGTGCAGCTCATCGGCCAGCTGCTGATCGACCTGCTGCGGCTGGTGCGGGCGCCGCACACCGGGCCGTGGCGGGACATCTCCGGGCACCTCTACAGCATGGGCGCCGCCGCGCTGCCGATCACTGCGCTGGTCGGATTCCTGATCGGCGTGGTGCTGGCCTACCTGATGTCGATGCAGTTGCGCCAGTTCGGCGCCGAATCGTTCATCGTCAACATCCTGGGCATCTCGCTGATCCGCGAACTCGGCCCGCTGCTCGCCGCCATCCTGGTGGCCGGCCGGTCGGGCTCGGCCATCACCGCGCAGATCGGCGTGATGCGGGTCACCGAGGAGCTCGACGCGATGCGGGTCATGGGCATCGCCCACGGCTACCGGCTGGTGCTGCCGCGCGCCATCGCGCTGGCCATCGCGATGCCGCTGGTGGCGGTCTGGACCACGCTCGCCTCGCTGGCCGGCGGCATGCTGGCGGCCGACGTGGCGATGAACCTCACGCCGGCCTACTTCCTCAACGCGCTGCCGGCGGCGGTGCGTCCGGGCAACCTGGTGCTCGGCGTGTCCAAGTCGGTCGTCTTCGGGCTGATGATCGCGCTGGTGGGATGCCACTACGGCCTGCGCGTCAAGCCCAACACCGAGAGCCTGGGGCAGGGCACCACCGCATCGGTCGTGACCTCGATCACCGTGGTGATCCTGATCGACGCCCTGTTCGCCATCCTCTTCAAGAGCGTGGGCATATGAGCGACTCCCGCGACCCTTCCGCCGCGCCCGCATCCTCGGACCCGTCCCGGGAGGCAGCCCGGGACGCGCCCGTGGTCGACATCCGCGGCCTCTGGACCGCCTTCGGCAAGCCGCCCAAGCAGACCGTCATCCACAAGGACCTCGACCTGCGCATCGACACCGGCGAGATCGTCGCGCTGGTCGGCGGCTCGGGCACCGGCAAGACGGTGCTGCTGCGCCAAATGCTGGGCCTGGAGAAGCCCTTCAAGGGCGAGGTCGCCGTGCTCGGCGAGCCGGCCGCGCAGCTCGGGCGCCGCGGCGCGTCGAGCCGGGTCGGCATGCTGTTCCAGCACGGCGCGCTGTATTCGGCCTTCAGCGTCCTCGACAACATCGCCTTCCCGCTGCGCGAGCTGGGCACCGTGCCGGTTTCGCTGGCGCGCGACGTGGCGATGGTCAAGCTGCAGATGGTGGGCCTGAAGCCCGACGATGCCGTCAAGATGCCGTCCGATCTGTCGGGCGGCATGGTCAAGCGGGTGGCGCTGGCGCGCGCGCTGGCGATGGACCCGCCGCTGCTGCTGCTCGACGAGCCCACCGCCGGGCTCGACCCCGCCGGCTCGGACAGCTTCTGCGACCTGCTGGAGGACCTGCACAAGACGCTGGGCCTGACGGTGGTGATGGTGACGCACGACCTGGACACCATCTTCGCCCTGTCCACCCGGGTGGCGGTGCTGGCCGAGCAGCGCGTCATCACCAGCGGCCCGCCGCGCGAGGTGGCGCAGTTCGACCATCCGTTCACCCGCGAATACTTCCTCGGCGACCGGGGCCGCCGGGCCATGGCGCCGGTGGCGCCACGCCCGGACGGCTCGCGGCGCCATGCGGCGCCCGCGCCGTCCTCCCCGACGGCGGCGAACGCCCCGTCGTCCGGCGCCCGGGCTCCCGCTTCCACGCCTTCCCCCATGCCGGCCCCGTCCGCGCCGCCCGCCGCGTCGCCTGCGCCCGCTGCCTCCTGAAGGACCCGCTCCATGGAAAACAAGTCCCACGCCCTCGCCGCCGGCATCTTCGTGCTGGTCGTGTCCGCGCTGCTGGCGGGCCTCGCCTTCTGGCTGATGCGCGACAGCGGCACCTACCGCAGCTACGAACTGGTCACCCGCGACACCGTCACCGGCCTGCAGCAGCAGGCGCAGGTGCGCTACAAGGGCGTCTCGGTCGGCAAGGTGACCCGCATCGGCTTCGACCCGACGGTGGCCGGCCAGATCCTGATGCGCATCCAGGTGCAGGAGGGCACGCCGGTGTCCGACCGCACCTTCGCCACCCTCAACTACCAGGGCGTGACCGGACTGGCCTTCATCCAGCTCGACGACGCCAAGGCGCCGCAGGCGGCGCCGCCGCCGGGACCGAGCGGCATCGCGCGGCTGCCGATGCAGACCTCGCAGCTCGGCCGGCTGGCCGAGAGCGCACCGGCCATCCTGGCGGACGTCAAGCAGGTGACCTCGCGGCTCAACGCGATGCTCGACGAAGCGCACGAGCGGCAGGTCTTCGCTACCATCAACAACATCGGCCAGGCGGCCGCCAATGTGGCGCGGCTGACCGCGCAGGTCGAGAAGACGCTGACCGAGCGGCTCGACCCGGCCCTCGCCAGCATCCCGCCCGTCATGCAGGGGGCGGGCAACACGTTGCAGTCCCTGCAGGGCGCCACGCGCGAGATCTCCGGCACCGCGCGCGAGATCGGCAACACCGCGCGCCGCCTCAACGAGCCGGGCGGCCCGCTCGACCGGCTGGCCGACGGCACCCAGGCCCTGGGCCACGCGGTGGACCAGTTCAGCACCACCACGCTGCCGCGCGTCAACCGCGTAGCCGACGATGCCTCGCGCGTGGTGCGCCAGCTCGGCCGCACCGCCACCACCATCAACGACAACCCGCAGTCGCTCCTCTTCGGCAACGGCAAGGCCCGCCCCGGCCCCGGAGAAGACGGCTACGCGCCAGGAGAAGCACCATGACGACCCGCAGCATCCCCCCGCAGGCGCGGCACGCGGACCGGAGCCCGACGCCCGACGCCGTCCGCGCGCAGGCCGACGGCAGACGGCCGCCCCGCCGGCGCGCCGCGCTGGCCCTGGCCGGCGCCGCCGTGCTGGCGCTGTCGGCCTGCTCGGCGCTGCCCGACCGGCCCACCCGGCCGACGCTCTACGACTTCGGACCCGGCCCGATCGCGCCCCAGGCGTCCGACCGCCGGGCACCGCTGCCCACGCTGGTGCTCGGCGCCATCGAACCCGTCGGCGTGGCCGACACCACCGCGCTCCACTACCGTTTCGTCTACACCAACGCCCAGCAGCTGCGGCCCTACGCCCTGGCCCGCTGGAGCATGCCGCCGTCGCAGCTGGTGCGCCAGCGGCTGCGGGAGGTGCTGGGCCAGCGCCGCGCGGTGCTCAGCGAGGACGACAGCGCCGCGCTGCAGCGCACCGGCGGCCGCGCGCCGCGCATCCTGCGGCTGCAGCTCGAGGAATTCAGCCAGGTCTTCACCGCGCCGGGCGACAGCGTCGGCGTGCTGCGGCTGCGGGCGACGCTGGTGGACAACACCGCCGGCGGCGAGCGGCTGATCGCCCAGCGCCAGCTGGTCGTCCAGCGACCGGCGACCACCGCCGACGCGCCCGGCGGCGCGCGGGCGCTGGCGGCCGCGACCGATGCGGCCGCCGAGGAGATTTCCGCCTGGCTGGAGCAGGGCGCGTCCTGACGCCCGGTTTCCCCGCCACACGGTTCCGGTTCACTCACACGCAAGGAGCATGCATCCCATGGGTTCTTCCACCATCACCCTCACCGCCGCCGACGGCTTCCAGTTCCCCGCCTACGTGGCCGAGCCCGAGGGCACGCCCCGGGGCGCCATCGTGGTGCTGCAGGAGATCTTCGGCGTGAATTCGCACATCCGCGCCGTCGCCGACGGCTACGCTTCCGCAGGCTACCTGGCGGTCGCGCCGTCCACCTTCCACCGGGTGCGACCCGGCGTCGAACTGGGCTACCAAGAGCAGGACATGACCGACGGCCAGGCCCTGAAGGCCGCGGTCGAGGCGCTGCCCGCGCCCGGCGTGCAGCAGGACATCCAGGCCGCGGTCGACCATGCCGCGCGGGCATCCGGCGGCAAGGTCGGCATCGTCGGCTTCTGCTGGGGCGGGCTGCTGGTCTGGCGCGCCGCGGAGCAGGTGGGCGGCCTGTCGGCGGCGGTCGCCTACTACGGCGGCGGCATGACCACCGAGGCCGAAGCCGGCCGCGCCCCGAAGGTGCCGGTGATGGCGCATTTCGGCGAGAAGGACCACTGGATTCCGCTCGACAGCGTCGAGGCTTTCAAGAAGCGCCATCCGGAGGTCGAGGTGCACGTGTACGCCGCCGACCACGGCTTCAACTGCGACCAGCGCGGCAGCTGGAACGCGGACGCTGCGCGGCAGGCGAAGACGCGCACGCTGGACTTCTTCGCGGTGCACCTGGGCTGAGGCCCGGCGGGCGCGCCTCAGCGCCGGACGACGGCCGCCTCCAGCTGCGCCATCGCCTGGTGCACCGCGCCCAGGCCGCTGCCCTGCGCCTGCGAGTCGCGCACGATGTCGTCCATCAGGTCGGAGGCCTGCCGGGCCGACGCCATGACGTCCTGCATCACCTGGCCGGCCGCCTCCACCTGGCTGTTGCCCTCGCGCACCCGTTCGACCGACGCGGTGATCAGCGAGCGGATCTCGCGCGACGCATCGGCGCTGCGGTGCGCCAGGCTGCGCACTTCGCTCGCCACCACCGCGAAGCCCCGGCCCTGCTCGCCGGCGCGGGCGGCTTCCACCGCCGCGTTGAGCGCCAGGATATTGGTCTGGAAGGCGATGCCGTCGATGATGCCGACGATGTCGGCCATGCGCTGCGAATCGGCGCGCACCCGCTGCATCGACTCCACCGCGCGTTCGGTGGCCTGGCTGCCGTCGACGGCCACGGCCGAGACCTGCTGCATCTGCGCATGCGCGTTGCGCGCCTTGTCCGCGCTTTCGGCCACCATCGTGTGCAGCGCCTCGAAGGACGTCTGGAGCATGTGGGTCGCCTTGAAGCGCGCGGTGATGTCGGTGGCGTACTTGACGATCTTGAAGGGCCGGCCGTCGTAGTCGAGCACCGGGTTGTAGCTGGCCTCCAGCCAGACCTCGCGGCCGCCCTTGGCCACGCGGCAGAACTGGCCGCTGTGGTACTGGCCGCGCCCCAGGTGCTCCCAGAAGGCCGCGTAGTCGGCGCTCTGCCGTTCCTCGGGCCGCACGAACATGCTGTGGTGGCGGCCCAGGATCTCGTCCTGGCGGTAGCCGATGGCGTCGAGGAAGTTGCGGTTGGCCTGCAGGATGCGGCCGTCGAGCGAGAACTCGATCACCGCCTGCGCCCGGCCGATGGCGGCCAGCTGGCTCTGCACCTCGGCGTCGCGCAGCACCTCGCCGGTCACGTCGAGCGCGTACTTGACGATGCGCTCGACCCGGCCGCCCGCGCCGATCACCGCGCTGTAGTTGGCCTGGAGCCAGAGGTCGCGGCCGTCCCGGGCGATGCGCCGGCAGCGGCCGATGATGGCCTCGCCGCTGTTGAGCCGCGCCCAGAATTCCCGGTAGCTCTCGCTGGCGGCTTCCTCGGGCGGCACCAGCAGCCGGTGGTGCTGTCCCACTATCTGGTCCGGCGCGTAGCCGGTGAGCTGCAGGAAGCCCTCGTTGGCCGCGACGATGGTCCCGTCGGGCGTGAATTCGATCACCGCCTGGCTGCGGTAGAGCGCGTCGAGCTGGCGGCCGGACGCGGGCGAGAACACGCTCCGCAGCCGGCCGAGGAGCGAAGAGTGGACGGTCGTCGTGGTCATCGTGTTTCCCGGTGGCAGAAGATGCCGGTTCCTCAGCGAGACCGACTGGGCGCAGCATGCCTCACTTCGAGAATCACATGTTGCAAATATTTTCAATACGGGCGATAGCCGAATGCCCGATGAATCCCGGGGATGCCCTGTGGTGCTCGCGTGTCCGCGCCCCGCGTGCGGCGCGACGCCACGCCGCGGCGCCGTTCAGCGCTCCGGCCGCGCCAGGTAGCGCTTGCGCCAGAAGTACAGCACCAGCGCCACCGCGGTGGCCCCCATGGAGGTGAGCGCCCACCAGAAGCCGCTCTGCCGGTGGATCAGCGGAATCCATTCGAAATTCATGCCGAAGATGCCGGCGATCAGGTTGAGCGGCAGGAACACCGCCGTCACCGCCGTCAGGATGCGCATGATGTCGTTGGCGCGGTTGCTCTGGACGTTGAAATGCATCTGGACGGCCGTCTCGGTGTTCTGCTCCATGCGCCGCACGTGGTGGACCACCCGGTCGATGTGCTCCAGCACGTCGCGCGCGCGGACGGCCAGCAGCTCGTGGTCGCGCTGGCGGGCGGCGGGCGCGTCCACCGGCAATGCCTCCAGGGCGTCGATCCAGTCCTGGACCGCGCCGCGCTGGTCGTCGCAGACCTCGTCGAGGTGGTGCAGCAGCAGCCGGGCGTCGAGCAGCGCGTTCCAGTTCATGAAGCGGGCGCTGGGCTGGAGCAGCGCGCCCTGCCAGTGCTCGAACTGCCGCGTCAGCAGCCGGCGCAGGTCGAGGTAGCCGTCGACCATGGCGCTGATCAGGCGCAGCATCAGGTCGGCCGGGCCGGACGGCGGCCGGTAGCCGTTGCCGGGCACGTGCCCGGTGGAGTGGTCCGCGGTCGCGCCGGGCAGGTCCGGATGGTTCGCGGCCCGCAGCAGCCGCGCGGCGAAGGCGTCGCGCTCCTGGCAGTCGGCCGGATGCACGCTCAGCAGCAGGCGGTCGAAAGCCGCGAAGCCGACCGGGCTGGTGTCGATCTGGCGCAGGCCGGACGGCAGCCGGGCCGGGCCGGGCGCCGGGCGTCCGGGGTGCTGCGCGGCGAGGGCGTCCTCCTTCGCCGCGGCCCGGCCGCGCGCCGCCAGCGCCGAGGTCAGCCGCCGGAAGACCAGCAGGTCGTAGCGCGAGGTGTAGTCGTAGTGCGACGGCAGGTGCTCGTTGAGCAGGTCGCTCACGTGCAGGTCGACCAGCGGGCAGCCGGCGAGGGCCTGCAGCGACTCCTGCAGCGCCGGCAGGCTCCCGGCGAACTCCTCGCGGGCGCAGGACACCCAGAGGAAGCCTCGCGCCGGCGGCCCGGCGGGCAGGCGGTCGGTCTCGTCGATGCGACCGCCGTGGAAATGGAAGATGCGCATGCGCGGCGGCGTGAAAAATGAAAGCAGGAAAGGAATCGCCCGCGGGCCAAGGTGTTACCTTGGCTTCCAGCTATTCTTTTCGCAGCAGTTTGGCCGCTTCGATGGCGCAGTAGGTCAGCACCCCGTCGGCGCCGGCGCGCTTGAAGGCCAGCAGGCTCTCCAGCACCGCGGCGTCGTTGTCGAGCCAGCCGTTGCCGGCCGCGGCCTTGAGCATCGCGTACTCGCCGCTGACCTGGTAGGCGAAGGTCGGCACCCGGAATTCGTCCTTCACCCGGCGCACGATGTCGAGGTAGGGCAGGCCGGGCTTGACCATCACCATGTCGGCGCCCTCGGCGATGTCGAGGGCCACCTCGCGCAGGGCCTCGTCGCTGTTGCCCGGGTCCATCTGGTAGACCTTCTTGTTGCTCTTGCCCAGGTTGGACGCCGAGCCGACCGCGTCGCGGAACGGGCCGTAGAAGGCGCTGGCGTACTTGGCGCTGTAGGCCATGATGCGGGTGTGGATGTGGCCCGCTTCCTCCAGCGCGGCGCGCACCGCGCCGATGCGGCCGTCCATCATGTCGCTCGGCGCGACGATGTCGATGCCCGACTCGGCGTGGTTGAGCGCCTGGCGCACCAGGATCTCGACCGTCTCGTCGTTGAGCACGTAGCCGGTCTCGTCGAGCACGCCGTCCTGGCCGTGGCTGGTGTAGGGGTCGAGCGCCACGTCGGTCAGCACGCCCAGCGCGGGGAAGCGCTCCTTGAGCGCGCGCACCACCCGCGGCACCAGGCCGTCGGGGTTGCAGGCCTCGCGCCCGTCGGGCGTCTTGAGCGCCGGGTCGATCACCGGGAACAGCGCCAGCACCGGAATGCCCAGCGCCACGCACTCCTCGGCCACCGGCAGCAGCAGGTCCAGGCTCAGGCGCTCGACGCCGGGCATCGAGGCGATCGTCTCGCGGCGGCGTTCGCCCTCGTGCACGAAGACCGGGTAGATCAGGTCGTGCGCGCTCAGCCGGTGCTCGCGCACCAGGTTGCGGGTGAAGGCGTCGCGGCGCAGGCGGCGCGGGCGCGAGGCCGGGAACGGGGCAGGGGAGGAGTGGTGCATAGCCGGAAAATTGTGCCCCAACGCCGTGACGGGCGCATCCGCCGGGGATCGGCGGGCGGCACGGCGCTGGCGTTATTCTTCCGGGACCGACCTCCGCATGCGCCCCCGCCTGCCCACCCACGCCCCATCCGCCCATGCTCTGGATCAAAGCCTTCCACATCGTCTTCGTCGCCAGCTGGTTCGCCGGCCTGTTCTACCTGTCGCGCATCTACGTCAACCTGGCCCAGGTGCCGGGCGGCTCGTCGGCCGAGCACGCGCGGCTGATGCTGATGGCGCGCAAGCTGCTGCGCTTCACCACGCTGCTGGCGGTGCCGGCGGTCCTGCTGGGCGGCTGGCTGTGGCTGGGCTACGGCATCGGGCGCGGGCCCGGCAACGGCTGGATGCACGCCAAGCTGGCGCTGGTGCTGCTGGCCATCGGCTACCACCATGCCTGCGCCTCGCTCTACCGCAAGTTCGCCGCCGGCCGCAACACCCGCAGCCACGTCTGGTTCCGCTGGTTCAACGAGGTGCCGGTGCTGCTGCTGGCCGCCATCGTGGTGCTGGTGGTCGTCAAGCCGTTCTGAGCCGGACGGCCGGCTCGCCGCATGTCCCGCCTTCCCCGGATCCTCCGGCCCGCGCAGGAACCCGGCGGGGGCGCCGCGCCGCCGTCGGACGCCCCGGCGGAGTCCGCCGGACGGCAGGCGCCGCACCGCAGCTCGGCCACGCTGCTGGCGCTGGCCTACGCCTGCCTGGTGGTCTACGCCAGCCTCTATCCCTTCGACGGCTGGCGCGACCAGGGCATCCCGCCGTGGAACTTCGCCTGGCAGCCGCTGCCCTACTACTGGACCGCGTTCGACGTGGTCTCCAACGCGGTCGGCTACGCGCCGCTGGGCTTCCTGCTGGCGCTGGGCGCGCTGCGGGCGGGCGATGCGGGCAGGGTGCGCCGCAGCCGGCGCCTGCTGCTGTGGGTGGCGGCCGCGCCGGCGCTGTCCTTCGGGCTGGAGATGCTGCAGGGCTACCTGCCGTCGCGGGTGTCGTCCAACCTCGACTTCTTCCTGAACACGCTGGGCGCGCTGGCCGGCGCGGCGGTCGCCTGGCTGCTGGAGCGGCTGGGCGCCATCGCCCGCTGGAGCCGGCTGCGCGCCCGCTGGTTCGTCGACGACGCGCGCGGCGCGCTGGTGCTGCTGGCTCTGTGGCCGGCGGCGCTGCTGTTCCCGCTGGCGGTGCCGTTCGGGCTGGGGCAGGTGCTCGGCCGGCTGGCCGACCTGGTCGACGAACTGCTGGCCGGCACGCCCTTCGCCGGCTGGTTCCCGCTGCCCGAATCGCTCGGCCAGCCGATGGTGCCCGCGGGCGAGCTGCTGTGCGTGCTGCTCGGCCTGCTGGTTCCCTGCCTGCTCGCCTACTGCGTGGTGCGCACCCCGCGCCAGCGCCTGGCCACCGCGCTGCTGGTGCTGGCCGCCGGCGTCCTGGCCTCCGCCCTGTCGGCCGCGCTCAGCTACGGGCCGCCCTACGCCTGGGACTGGCTCGACCTGCCGACCGGCATCGGCCTGCTGCTGGCGCCGGCCGGCGCGCTGCTGGCGCTGCCGGTGCCGCGGCGCGGCTGCGCGGCCCTGGGCCTGCTGGCGCTGGCGGTGCACCTGAATCTGCTCAACGACGCTCCGGCGGGCGTCTATTTCGACCAGACGCTGCAGCTCTGGGAGCAGGGCCGGTTCATCCGCTTCCACGGGCTCGGGCAGTGGCTGGGCTGGCTCTGGCCCTATGCGGCCCTGGCGTACGTGGTGGCGCGCCTGGCGCGGCGCGAGCCGGCGTCCCGGCCCTGGCAGCAACCGGCGGAGGGCCGCGCACCGGCGGTCCGGGGCGGGCACCGGGCGCCCCGGCCGGCCGCGCCCGCCGCACCGGAGCGGCCGGCGCGCGATGCCTGCGCGGTCTCCCCCGACCGCGCGGACTCCTAGAATCCGGGCCATGAACGCCCAGACCCGCATTGCCCGACTGCAGGGCGCCGCCGGCGCCATCGAGGCCGCCTTCGACGAACCCGCCGCCGGCACCGCCCCGCGCGGCACCGCCGTCATCGCCCATCCGCATCCGCTCTTCGGCGGAACCATGGACAACAAGGTGGTGCAGACGCTCGCCCGCGCCTTCGTGCAGTGCGGCTGGCGCGCGGTGCGCTTCAACTTCCGCGGCGTCGGCGCCAGCGAGGGCGCGCACGACGCCGGCAACGCCGAGACCGACGACATGCTGGCCGTCGTCGCCCAGGCCGCCGCCGAGGGCCCGCTCGCCCTGGCGGGCTTTTCCTTCGGCGCGCACGTCACCAGCCATGTGCTGCAGCGCCTCTGGCCCGAACGCGAGATCGCCAAGATCGTCCTGGTCGGCACCGCCGCCACCCGCTTCCGGGTCGCGCCGCTGCCGCCGGAGTCGCACGAACGCGCCCTGATCCTCCACGGAGAGGCCGACGACACCGTGCCCCTGGCCGACGTCATGGACTGGGCCCGGCCCCAGACACTTCCTGTGACAGTGATTCCGGCGGTCGGGCATTTCTTTCACGGACAATTGCCGCTGCTCAAGGGGCTGGTGGTGCGCCACCTCGATGCCTGAGCCGTCCCCGCTCCCCGAGCCCTCTGCCCGCCCCGCCGTTCCGTCCGCCTTCCCGCCGCTCCGGCACCGCTTCCGCCCGTCCTCCTCCGCATGAACCGTTTCCTGCCGGCGCTGCGCGCGCTCGTCCTCTCCGCTTCCACCGCCGCGATGCTGCTCGTCGCGCCGCTCGCCTCGGCGCAGGCGCTGCCCCAGCCGCCCGAAGTCGCCGCCAAGGCCTACCTGCTGTTCGACGTCACCAGCGGCCAGATCCTGGCCGAGAAGGACATCGACGCGCCGGTCGAGCCCGCGTCGCTCACCAAGCTGATGTCGGCCTACCTGGTCTTCGACGCCCTGCGCGCCAAGAAGATCAGCCTGCAGCAGACCCTGCCGGTCAGCACCAGGGCCTGGAAGATGCCCGGCTCGCGCATGTTCATCGACCCCAAGATGCAGGTCCCGGTCGAGGACCTGGTCAAGGGCATGATCGTGCAGTCCGGCAACGACGCCACCATGGCGCTGGCCGAAGGCGTCGGCGGCAGCTCGGAACGCTTCGTGCAGATGATGAACGACCAGGCCAAGGCCCTGGGCATGAAGAACACCAGCTACACCAATCCGGAAGGCCTGACCGAGCCCGGCCACACCACCACCGCGCGCGACCTCGGCACCCTGGCCACCCGGCTGATGCACGACTTCCCGGAGTACGTCGGCTACTACGCCATGAAGGAGTACCGCTATCCCGGCACGCCCGCGAGCAACAGCCACAACCGCAACACGCTGCTCTACCGCGACCCGACCGTCGACGGCCTGAAGACCGGCCACACCAACGCCGCCGGCTACTGCCTGGTCGCCACCGCCAAGCGCGACTTCCCGAACGTCGGCCCGCGCCGGCTGCTGTCGGTGGTGCTCGGCGCGTCCAGCGAGAGCGCCCGCGCCAACGAATCGCAGAAGCTGCTCAACTGGGGCTACACCGCCTTCGAGGCCGTCAAGCTGTTCGACGCAGGCAAGCCGGTCGTCACGCCGGCGGTCTGGAAGGGCACCAGCAGCACCCTGGCGCTCGGCCGCCCCGAGGCCATCGTCGTCGCCGTGCCCTCGGGCACCGCGGCCAATCTCAAGACCGAGATCGCCCGGCCCGACCCGCTCGTCGCGCCCTTCGCCAAGGGGCAGCGCGTCGGCACGCTGAAGGTCAAGACCGGCGACACGGTGGTGCGCGAACTGCCGCTGGTCGCCCTCGACGCGGTGCCGCAGGCCGGCATCTTCGGCCGCAGCTGGGACGCGATCCGGCTCTGGATCAAGTGATCCGCCGTACCCGGATGCAAGGGTTATCGCCTCCGGCGCTTGCCCTGGATCCGGCCGGCTGATACAGTGGAAGGCTTTTCGGAATCTCCGAAGGGTTTCACGTTTTCGTTAGATTACAAACGTTTAGGGACGTTTTTCAATGCCAACCATCAACCAGCTCGTCCGTCAGGGCCGCGAGGTCGAGACGATCAAGTCGAAGAGCCCCGCGATGCAGAATTC
>JAKOND010000187.1 GCA_022702125.1 Burkholderiaceae bacterium | reverse complement strand
CGCTCTTCTTCCATCACGTAGAAGGCTTCGTCGAAACGACTCCAGTAATTCGAGGGAGGCATGCGGTACCCCGCGTCGTATTCCTTGACGTGCTGCCGCACGTAGCGGTGGGCCTGGAAGGCCTGGGCCTGGTGCTGCCCATAACCGCCGTCCTGCGCGACCCAGGCGGGGTGACTGTCGAAAAAGGCGCGTCCCCTGGAGTACACCGGGTCCGCCTGGAGGCGCGATGTCAGCCGGCCCATCCATGCCGCGCCGAAAGGCAGGTGCTTCAGCGCATGGGCCGACTGCTGCTGGAAGGTCGCCGCGTCGCGCGCTTCCACATGCGATCGGAGGCGTGCCTCGTTGAGCGTGCCGTCGTTGTCGAGACCGTATTCCAGGACGTACCAGAGCCAGGGGTAGACATCCTGGAACAACCACAGATTGCCTTTGGCGAGCGCGGTGTAGACCCGCAGCGAATGCTCGTAGGGCGACGCGCCGAGCAGGGTGGCGGCCGTCGCCGGAACCGCGGAGGTGCGCATCGCATTCGTCCAGCCGCCCCGGAGCACCTGCTCGCGCGCATAGCGGAAGGCTTCGACGATGTCTTTCACCACGAATGCCGCCAGGGCGGGCCAGTAGAGCTGGAGCTTGCACCGGCTCTTCTCGGCGCTGCGGAAGTACAGGTCCGCGTACCGCGCCGCAATGCGGCGGGCACGGCGTTCCGGATCGGCGATCAGGCGCCAGCGCCGGTCCGCGCCTTGTTCGCTGATGGCGACCAGGGCTTCTTCCTGGGCGAAGGACCAGAGGTATCTGGCATCGACCGTCTGGAGATGCTGGGAGTCGGGCGTCGTGTTCGTCCGGCTCGTGCCGATGATCTCGATGTCATAGCCTTCGGCGTCGGTTCTCGGGGAGGTGGCCATCGGGGTTCTCAGAGGTCGAAGAAGAATCGTGAATAGCGCAGCGCGTGCTCCAGCGGTTGCGCGGACGGCGTGTCGACGCGTGGGGTGGCGCCCTGTTCGGGCGCGTCTCCGTGCTGGTATTGCGAGGCGTCCGCCTGGTTGGCGACGCGATAGCGCAGACGTCCCTCGATAGGCGCGGCGAGGGCGTCTTTGAAAACCACCTGTTCGTCGTACTTCACCTGCAGCGAGTGCTCGGCTGCCGGAAGTTGAACCAGTCCTCGGGGCAGCATCGGCAGGCTTGCGGCTTGGCTCGCGGCCCCCTCGAACGCATGCGTGGCCCCATGCACGGTGAAAGCCCCGGGCGTCTTGATCTCGATGTCGCCGCCCGCGAGCGTGATCGACGACTGGCCGGCCACCAAGGCGATGCGCTCCTTCGCCCCGATGCGGATCTCGCCCTCGACCGCGGTGACGGTGACCGAGGTATCGGCCAGGATCTCCAGCGCATCGGTATGGGCGCGCAGGCCGACCGGGCCGTGGGCGGCGACGGCACGGAGGCCGCCCTGGTGGGCGTAGAGGCTGGCGGTCCGGCCGCTGGCCTGGCTCAGCGTGTGCGCGGCGCTCTGCTGCAGGTCGCCGTGCGCGACCAGACTGAGAGCCTGCGCGGCGAAGGCGGAGACGCTGGCCTCGCTGGCGGCCAGCAGCGCCGCGGGCGTGTCGAGCATCACCACCGGCCGGGCGAAGGCCGGCACGGGCGCGGTGCCGGCCGTGCGTCCGTCGCCGTCCGGCAGCGTCGCGGATTGGCCGTTGACCCGGTCCGGATGCCTGCCGTCCTGCGCCGGGTCCACCGCCCGCAGGAGGCCGGGCACCGCCTGGCCGTCGTCGTGGCTGGCCAGGCCGTGGGCCCGCACCGCGCGGGCGGCCGTGCCGAGGCGCTGGCCGAGTTCACGGGCGCCGGCGAGGCGCGCGATGCCTTCGCCGGCGTCCATCTGCGTGCCGCGTGCGCTGGCGTAGGTGCCGGCGCGGGCGGTGGAGGACAGCAGCAGCCCCCGTGCGGCGCGCACGCTCGACCAGCCGGCGGTGCCGGCCTCGAAGCCCGCGCCCCGGTAGGCGCCGCGCTGGGCCGAGTGCCCCGACTGCGCGACCAGGTGGCCCAGGCCCAGCTCCGCGCCGGCGTAGCTCGCATGCAGCCGCACGCGCAACTGGCCCGGCGCATCGTCGAGCGCGAGCTGGTTGAAGCCGCCGCCGCGGCCGTTCGCATCGCCGCCGAGCGTGCGGCTGTGCAGCCCGCTGATGACGCCCGGGTGGTCGACGCCGCTGTCGATGCCCGCGGAGAAGGGCACCGCGTCGGTGCCCGTGTAGAGGCCGCCGGTGACGACCGGGCGGTCGATGTCGCCCTCGATGAATTGCACCGTGACTTCCGCGCCGACGCGCGGGGTGTAGACCGCGCCCCAGTCGGCGCCCGCGGCCGGCCCGCCCACGCTCACCCAGGCGCCCGAGCGCGCGTCGCCCGGCGCGTTGCCGTCGGCGTCCGCGCCGAAGCCGGTCGGCATCCCGCCGGCGGTGGGCGAGCGCCCGCGCTGGAAATGCATCTGCACCTTGATGCGGTGGTCGCGATCGGAATGCACCTCCGCCCCCGGGAGGCCGACGACGCGCGCGCTCAGGGCCGCGGGGGCGGTGGGGGCGCGCGGGCAGGGCAGGACGACCGGCACGGTCCGCAGCACGCATGCGAAGCGGTTGCGGTAGGCGCCGCGCGCGAGCGCCTCGCGGCCGAGCAGGCGCGCCGCCGCGCTGCCGAGGTCGTTGCTGGCTTCGTGCTCGACGGACAGGACGGTGAAGGCGTTGTCGGTGCGCGGGCCGCTGGCCGCGGGGGTGTCTGCAGGGGGCGGCGAGGGGGTGTCGGCCCCGTAGCTCGGGTGGTCCACCAGCGAGAAGCAGGCCCCGGCGCGCAGGGTGCGCGCGGCGCCGGTGCCGGCGAAGCGCCCGGCCGGGAGTTCGGCCGCGGCCAGGGCGAGCGCGGCCGCGCGCTCCGCGGCGGCCCAGTCCCGGTAGCGGTAGGCGCCGGCGCCGTCGTAGGCTTCGAGCACCGGCACCCCGCCCAGGCTCAGCGCCGAGGAGGCCCGGGCCGACGTCCCGGCGAGCCGGGCGTAGTCCCAGCTGCCGAGCGCCACCGCGTTGGTCGTCAGGCGGCGCTCGGCGGCGAAGGAATCGATCGGGTCCTGCGGACGCTGCGTCAGCGCGCTCCGGAGCTGCCCGGCGAAGCGGATCGGGCCGAGGTCGGCCCGCTCGGCCTGCGCGTCGGCGATCACCAGGACGTGGCGGGACCGGGCGCCCCGGTCCGCCTGCGCCGTGTCTTCGTCGGCCAGGTGCTCGAACCAGTAGTGCAGGCCCTCCTGGGCCAGCAGGCGGGAGACGAAGGCGAGGTCCGATTCGCGGTACTGCGTGCACAGGCTGCGCGTGCGCAGGGCCGCCAGGGTGTCTTCGCCCACCTGCAGGCGCCATTGCGCGCCGGGGTAGTCGGCGAACACCTCCTCGACGATCTGCAGCGCCGTCCGGTCCTGGAAGACGAAGCAGTCCAGGCGCAGGGCCAGCCAGGCGAGCCAGGGCCCCATGGTCAGGCGGTAGCGGGCGAGGCCGCCGTCGCTGCCGAGCTGCGCGGCCTGCAACACGTAGCCGTGCCAGGGAGCGTAGGCGCCGTCGGCCTGCCGGAGCCCGACGGTCATCTGCTCGCCGATCAGGTCCTTCAACGCGAGATGCGCGCAGGGGGAGACGCAGTCGAGCACCAGCTCGAAGGGCTGGCCGACCGCCTCGCGCATCGTCACCTGCTCGGGCAGCAGGGCCAGGGCCGGCAGCGCGGTGCGGACCTGCAGCAGGCGCGCCTCGTCGCCGAACAGGGCCGTGAAATCCAGGCCCGCCGGCAGGGCGGCGGGTAACGACGTGAAGGGCATGGCGGGATCGACTCCGAAGCATCGTCCGTCGCTCGCCGTCCGCAAGGCTGCGGGGATGGACCGATGGACCGCAGGATCCTAGGGGGCGGGGTTGTCGGCAACATGAATGCCCGCGGATCGTGTCGACGGCCCCATGCGGCGCGCCGGCGCACGGCACCCCGAGGGCCCCGAGGTCCGGTGCCCCGGCGACCCGGGCCGGTTCAGTCCGCCGGACGCCGCGCCGCGGTGGAGCCGCGCACCACCAGTTCGCCGTCCAGCACCATGCGGCGCGCGGGGCGGTCCGGCTCGGCGATGCGCTGCAGGAGCAGTTCGGTCGCGCTGCGGCCGATGTCGTAGGTGGGCTGGGCGATCACCGTCACGTCGAGGCGGGGCAGCGCGGTCCAGTCGTTGTTGTCGAAGCCCGCCAGCGCGATGTCGTCCGGCACCGCCAGCCCGGCGGCCTGGATGGCCTGCAGCGCGCCCATCAGCAGCAGGCCGTTGGTGGCGACGAGCGCGTCGGGCCGGTCGGGGGCGCGCAGCAGTTCGGCGGCGGCGGCCATGCCCGCCGCCGCCGTCGGCGGCAGCCAGCGCGCCTGCGGCTCCAGGCCGTGCGCCCGCAGCGCCTGCGCGTAGCCGTCGTGGCGCTCGCGGCCGGTGCTGCTGCGCGATCCGGCCAGCAGGGCGATGCGCCGGTAGCCGCGCCCGGCCAGGTGCGCGGTCAGCCGCTGCGCCGCGCCGGCGTTGTCCAGCAGCACCATGTCGCAGGGCGCGGCGCCCGGATGGGCGGGGGCGCGGTCGACCAGCACCCAGGGGAAGGGCCAGTCCTCCCCGGGCCGGCCGCCGCGCGACCGGGGCTGCATCCGCTCCAGCCGCTCCGGCGTGGGCGAGATGATGACGCCGCTGGCCTGCTCGTCGGCCATGAGTTCCAGGTAGGACTGCTCCTTGGCCGGGTCCTCGTCGGTGTTGCACAGGATCAGCCGCAGGCCGTGGCGGTAGGCCATGTCCTCGACCGCGCGGCCGATGTCGGTGAAAAAGGGATTGCGGATGTCCGAGACGATCAGCCCGATGAGCGAGGCCCGCTGCTGGCGCAGCCGCCGCGCCGCCAGGTTGGGCCGGTAGCCCAGCGCGGCGATGGAGCGCAGCACCTGCTCGCGCAGCCCGGGCCGCACCGCCTCGGGGTTCGACAGCACCCGCGACACGGTGGTGGTCGAGACCCCCGCATGCTGCGCCACGTCCTTGATGCTGGCCACGGTGTCTCCTTGGGAAAGCCGCCGCAGGGTCCGGCGGAAATGGTATCGATTCCTCGATCGATGCGAAAACATGCCGAATCCTGCGGGCCGGCCGGTCGATTCTCACCGACGGCACCCCGCACGATCGGTTCCGGCGACTAGGGATTACCCTGGAATAGAGGGATTCCGGGGTTTGTCGGCTGGACAAGGACGGGCGCGTATCGATAATTCGGATTCTGGAATCGATACCAAATTCAGGAGACCGTCCCGCCATGTCCATCCCGGTCGAAGTCCGTCTCGGCGCCGCGCCGCATAGCCGCGAGGACGCGGTGCGCGCCGCCGGCGCGCTGCTGGTGCAGGCCGGCCACGCGCAGCACGCCTATGTCGACAGCCTGCTGCAGCGCGAGCAGGTCGCCAACACCTTCCTCGGCCAGGGCCTGGCCATTCCGCACGGCATGGTCGAGGACAAGCACCTCGTCGCGCGCACCGGCCTGGCGGTGCTGCAGGTGCCGGCCGGCGTCGCCTGGGGCGATCCGGCGAAGACGGCGCGGCTGGTGGTGGCGATCGCCGCCGCCTCGGACCAGCACATCGTGGTGCTGCGCCGGCTGACCCGCCTGATGCAGGACACGGCCCTGATGGACCGCCTGGCCACCACCCGCGACGCGGCGGACATCGTGCGCGCCCTGACCGGCGAGGACGCCGCGACCCGGGCCGCCGGCGCCGCGCCCGCGCTGGAGGACTTCCCGCTGGGCCAGGAGCTGTCGCTCGACTACCCCAACGGCCTGCACGCCCGGCCCGCCGGCCAGTGGGCGCAGGTCGCCCAGCGCTTCGCGGCCCGGGTGCACGTGCGCTGCGGCGACACGGTGGCCGACGCCAAGAACCTGGCCGCGCTGCTGGGCCTGGGCGCGGCGCGCGGCGCGCGGCTGCGGCTGTCGGCCCAGGGCGCCGACGCGGCCGCGGCGCTGGCCGCGCTGCGCGACACCATCGTGCGCCTGGGCGACGAGGAGAACCGCCAGGCCGAGCTGTCGGCCGCCCGACAGGCGCAGGCCCAGGGCCTGGGCCGCGAACTCGGCGACTGGCAGCCCGCCGCGCGCCAGACCGTCACCGGCATCGCCGCCAGCCCCGGGCTGGTGGTGGGCACGCTGGTGCACGCCGGCGGCGCCGCGCTGGAGGTGGAGGACCGCTTCGGCTCGGTCGCCGCCGAGGCGACGCTGCTCGACACCGCGCTGGCCGCCGCGCTGGCGCAGCTGCGGCAACTGGCCGACGCGGCGCGCGCCGGCGGCAAGGCCGAGCAGGCCGCGATCTTCGCCGCCCATGCCGGCCTGCTGCAGGACGCCGAGCTGCTGCGCGCCGCCAGCCGCAGCGTGGTCGAGCGCCACGGCGCGGCCTGGGCCTGGCGCCATGCGGTGGCCGGCCGGGTCGCCGCCCAGCGCGCGCTGGCCGACGCCACCCTCGCGGCCCGCGCGGCCGACCTGCAGGACGTGGGCGACCGGGTGCTGCGCCACCTGCTCGGCCGCGACGGCGAGAAGGATGCGGCGCCCGCCTGGCCCGACGACGCCATCCTGCTGGCCGACGACCTGTCGCCCTCGGTCACCGCGCAGATCGACACCGCCAAGGTGCGCGGCTTCTGCACCGCGCGCGGCGGCCCGACGGCGCACACCGCGATCCTGGCGCGCGCGCTGGGCCTGCCGGCGGTGGTCGCGGCCGGGCCGGGCGCGCTGGCGGCCGAGGCCGGCGCCACCGCCATCCTCGACGGCTACCGCGGCCGGCTCTACATCGCCCCGAGCGAGACCGCGCTGGCCGAGGCCCGCGACATGGCGCGCCGCATCGCCCGCCGCCAGGAGGAGGAGGCCCGCACCCGCCAATTGCCCGCCACCACCACCGACGGCCACACGGTGGAGGTCGCCGCCAACGTCAACCGCGCCGACCAGGCGAGCCGCGCGCTGGCCTCCGGCGCCGAGGGCGTGGGCCTGATGCGCACCGAGTTCCTGTTCCTGGAGCGCGACGAGGCGCCCGACGAGGAGGCGCAGTACCGGGTCTACCGCGACATGGTCGAGGCGCTCGGCGGCCGGCCGCTGGTGGTGCGCACCCTGGACATCGGCGGCGACAAGCAGGTGCCGCACCTCGACCTGCCGGTCGAGGAGAACCCCTTCCTGGGGGTGCGCGGCGCGCGGCTGCTGCTGCGCCGCGACGACCTGCTGGTGCCGCAGCTGCGCGCGCTCTACCGCGCCGCCAAGCACGGGCCGCTGTCGGTGATGTTCCCGATGATCAGCACGGTCGAGGAGGTGCGCGAGCTGCGCGTCCGCATGGAGGCGGTGCGCCGCGAACTCGACGCGCCCGCGGTGCCGGTCGGCATCATGATCGAGGTGCCCTCGGCCGCGCTGCTGGCCGACCGGCTGGCCGCGCACGTGGACTTCTTCTCCATCGGCACCAACGACCTGACCCAGTACGCGCTGGCGGTGGACCGCCAGCATCCGGAACTCGCGGGCATGGCCGACAGCCTGCACCCCTCGGTGCTGCGGCTGGTCGAGCGCACGGTGGCCGGCGCCCGGCGCCACGGCCGCTGGGTGGGCGTCTGCGGCGGGCTCGCGGGCGAGCCGCTGGGCGCGGCGCTGCTCGCCGGCCTGGGCGTGGACGAGCTGAGCATGAGCACCGGCGACATCGGCACCGTCAAGGCGCTGCTGCGCCGGCACTCCATCGCCGAACTGCGCGACCTGGCCGCGAAGGCCCTGGAGGTGGACACCGCCGACGAGGTGCGCGCGCTCGGCGCCGCGCTGCGGCCGGCCGCGCCCCTCGGGACCGAAGCGGTCGCGGCATGAGCGCCGCATCGCCCGCACAAGGAAATGCTATGAAAACAGTAGCTGCATGCCCGGATGGCATCTTCGCTGGAACGGGATTCCGGCACCGGAAGCACGGTCTGACGGGGCCCCTGCCATGACCGCCCGCGTCTTCACCGTCACCCTCAACCCGGCCATCGACCAGACGGTCCGCATCCCGACGCTGGTGCCCGGCGCGGTGCACCGGGCGCTGGGCCAGCAGACCGAGGCCGGCGGCAAGGGCGTGGGCGTGGCGGCGGTGCTGGCTGCGCTGGGGGTGCCGGTGAGCGCCACCGGCTGGCTCGGCGCCGACAACGACGCGGTGTTCGTCGCCGCCTTCGCCGAGCGCGGCATCGACGACGCGATGGTGCGGGTGGCGGGCAGCACCCGCACCA
>JAKOND010000172.1 GCA_022702125.1 Burkholderiaceae bacterium | reverse complement strand
CGACCCCGGTCGCCTCCGCCGCATCCGGCGCGCCGTCTCAGGCGCCGCTGGTGATCGACATCGCCGGCACCGCGCTCACCGCCGCCGACCGCCGCCGCCTGGCCCATCCGCTGGTCGGCGGCATGATCCTCTTCGGCCGCAACTGGCAGGACCGCGCGCAGCTCTGCGCGCTCACCGCCGACATCAAGGCGCTGCGGCCCGACCTGCTCGTCTGCGTGGACCACGAGGGCGGCCGGGTGCAGCGCTTCCGCACCGACGGCTTCACCCACCTGCCGCCGATGCGCGCGCTGGGCGAGCTCTGGATGCGCGACGCCGCCCCCGGCGCCGATCCGGCGCTGCCGACCGACAGCGCGCTGCGCGCCATCGACGCGGCCGACGCCGCCGGCTACGTGCTGGGGTCCGAGCTGCGCGCCTGCGGCGTGGACTTCAGCTTCGCGCCGGTGCTCGACCTCGACCACGGCCCGAGCGGCGTGATCGGCGACCGGGCCTTCCACCGCGACCCGCGCATCGTCGCGCTGCTGGCGCGCGGCCTGGTCCAGGGCCTGCTGCGCGCCGGCATGGCGCACTGCGGCAAGCATTTCCCCGGCCACGGCTTCGCGGCGGCCGATTCGCACACCGACGCGCCGGTCGACGAGCGCGGCCTGGACGACATCCTGGCCGACGACGCCGCGCCCTACGCCTGGCTGGGCGCGGGCCTGGCGAGCGTGATGCCGGCGCACGTGGTCTACCCGCGCGTCGATGCGCGGCCGGCGGGCTTCTCGCGCGTGTGGCTGCGGGAGATCCTGCGCGGCCGGCTGGGCTTCGACGGCGCGGTCTTCAGCGACGACCTGAGCATGCAGGGCGCGCGCCGGCTCGACGGCCGCCAGCTCGACTACGCCGACGCGACCCTGGTGGCGCTCGCGGCCGGCTGCGACCTGGCGCTGCTGTGCAACCAGAGCGTGGAGAGCACGGGCGGCGGCCGGGTGCTGGACGACCTGCTCGACCATCTCGACCGCGCCCGCGACGAAGGCCGCTGGACGCCGGACGCGGACGGCGAGCGCCGCCGCCGCGCGCTGCTGCCGGCGACGCCCGCGCCGGGCTGGGACGCGCTGATGGCGCAGCCGGCCTACCGCGCGGCCTTGGGCCGGCTGGTCTGATGGCCGGTCCGCGCGATCCCGGGGCGCCGTCCCCGCCGCCGGCCGGCGCCGGCTTCCTGCGCCTGGCGCTGGTGCTCGGGCTGCTGTCGGCCATCGGGCCGTTCGCCATCGACATGTACCTGCCGGCGCTGCCGTCCATCGGCCGCAGCCTGGGCGCCGACGCGGGCGCGGTGCAGCTGAGCCTGACGGTCTTCTTCGCGGCGCTGGCGGTCGGGCAGATCGTCTACGGCCCGGTGGCCGACATGGCGGGGCGCAAGCCGCCGCTGTACTTCGGGCTGGCGCTGTTCACGGTCGCCAGCGTCGGGTGCGCGCTGGCGCCCGACGTCGAGACGCTGGTGGCCTGGCGCTTCGCCCAGGGACTGGGCGCGAGCGCCGGCGCGGTGGTGCCGCGCGCGATCGTGCGCGACCTCTACACCGGCAACGAGGCGGCGCGCCTGATGTCGCTGCTGCTGCTGGTCTTCAGCGTCTCGCCGATCCTGGCGCCGCTGGCCGGCAGCCTGGTGACCGAGGCGGTCGGCTGGCGCGGCGTGTTCTGGGCGGTCGCCGCCGCGGCGGTGGTCGGCCTGGCGCTGCTGGCCTTCACCCTGCCGGAGACGCGGCCGGCCGCCGAGCGCCGCGAGAGCAGCGTCGGCGGCGCGCTGGCCGGCTACGCGGAGCTGCTGCGCGACCGGCGCTTCCTGGGCCTGACCTTCATCGGCGCCTTCGGACTGTCGAGCTTCTTCGCCTACCTGGCGAATTCCTCCTTCGTGATGATCGAGCACTACGGCCTGTCGTCGCGCGGCTACAGCCTGGCCTTCTCGATCAACGCGGTGTCCTTCATCGGCGTTTCGCAAGCCAACGGCTGGCTGGCCCGGCGCTTCGGCCTGCGGCAGGTGGTGCGCATCGGCGCGCTGGGCCATGCGGCGGTGATGGCGGCGCTGCTCGGCCTGTGGCTGCTGGGCGTGGACCGCCTCGACGCGCTGGCGACGCTGCTGTTCGTGGGCTTCGGCTTCCTCGGGATGGTGATTCCGACGGCCGCCGTGCTCGCGCTCGACGACCACGGCGCCATCGCCGGCACCGCGGCGGCGCTGATGGGCACGCTGCAGTTCGTGGTCGGCGCGGCGGTCATCGCGGCGGCGGGCCGCTTCGCCGACGGCAGCGCGCTGCCGATGGTGGCCTGCATCGCCGGCTGCGCGGTGGCGGCGCTGGCGTTCGCGGGCGGCACGCTGGGCCTGCGCCGGCGCTGATCCGGCGTCGGGCCGGGCGGCCGGATGCTATCGATTCGGTAGCTGCAAGCGAAGGCGGGACGCCGGCATCCCGGGGTTTTCGACCGGAAGATCCGACGGGCTCAGGGAATCGGCAGGCCCATCCGCTGCTCCACCGTGTCGAGCTGGATCTCGAAGCTGAAGAAGCGGTTGCGGCCCTGGGCCTTGGCGGTGTAGAGCGCCTCGTCGGCGCGCATCACCATGCTCTCGGCGCTGGTCGAGGCGTCGGGCACGCAGGTGGTGATGCCGCCCGAGAGCGTGACCGTGCCGGCGATCGGCGAGGCCGGATGGGGCAGGGCGCGCTGCTGCAGCACCTGGCCCAGCGCCCGGGCGAAGGTCATCGCGCCGGAGCGCGGCGTCTGCGGCAGGATCAGCGCGAACTCCTCGCCGCCGTAGCGCGCCGCCACGTCGCGCGGACGCACGCAGATCTCGCGCAGCAGCCGGCCGACCTGCCGCAGGCAGGCGTCGCCCTCCACATGGCCGAGCGCATCGTTGTAGGGCTTGAAATGGTCCAGGTCGCAGAGCATCAGCGTCAGCGGCGTGCCCTCGCGATGCCCGGCGCCGATCTCCTTGCGCAGCAGGCGGTCGAAGCCGCGGCGGTTGACCAGGCCGGTGAGCGAATCGATCTCCACCAGCTCGTTGAGGCGCTGGTTGGTGGCGTTGAGCTGGTCGGACAGCTCGGTCAGGCGGCGCCGCATGTCCAGCAGCCGGCGCATCGCGCGCAGCTTGGCGATCAGCACCACCGGCCGGACCGGCTTGGTGAGGTAGTCGTCGCCGCCGGCCTCGATGCCGCGCCAGAGGTCGAGTTCGCCGTCGCGCGCGGACAGGAAGATGATCGGCGTCCAGTCGCCGGCCTCGACGGCGCGCATCTGCTGGGCCACCCAGTAGCCGTCGCGCTCCGGCAGGACCACGTCCAGCAGCACCAGGTCGGGCCGGCGGGCCTGGAACAGCGCGAGGCCGGCGGTGCCGCTGCCGGCCTCCAGCACCTGCTGCACGCCGGCGGCATGCAGTTCGGCCACCAGCGCCTGGCGCAGGGAGGCCTGGTCCTCCACCACCAGCACGCTGAAAGGACGGCCGTCGGACGCCAGGGCAGGCAGGGTGTGCGCGGGCGCGGTACCGGCGGGTGCGGGAAGGGACATGGCGGAACGGTCGTGGTCGAAAGGCGGGGTGGACGGGCCGGCCGGGCCGCCAGGCGGCGCGCCGGAAGGAGAGCTGGACAGTAGCTGTACGGCGGATGCTATCCCGGATGGGCGGCCTTCGCGCTACGGGACTGCCGTGACCACCCCCGGCGCGCGCGCGGCGGATGCGTGGAACAATGATCGTTTCCGCCCGGACGCCCGACGTCCGTCCCTCCGCGCCGGTCCGGCGCCCCACTTCAGGAACCCGACATGAGCTACCGCGATACCCAGCTTTTCATTGCAGGCCAATGGCAGGACGCCGCCGACGGCCGTACCCTGGCCGTCCACAACCCCGCCACCGGCCAGGAGATCGGCCGGGTGGCCCATGCCGGCATCCCGGACCTGGACCGCGCGCTGGAAGCCGCCGACCGCGGATTCGCCGTCTGGCGCGACACCCCGGCCATCGAGCGCGCCAAGGTGATGCGCCGCGCCGCCGCGCTGCTGCGCGAACGGGCCGACGCCATCGCCCCGCTCTTGACCCAGGAGCAGGGCAAGCCGGTGGCCGAGGCGCGGATGGAAGTCCTGGCCGCCCCGGACATCATCGAATGGTTCGCCGACGAAGGCCTGCGCGTCTACGGCCGCATCGTGCCCTCGCGCAACCTCGCGGCGCGCCAGCTGGTGCTGAAGGACCCGGTCGGCCCGGTCGCCGCCTTCACGCCCTGGAATTTCCCGATCAACCAGGCGGTGCGCAAGGTGGCGGCGGCGCTGGCCACCGGCTGCTCGATCCTGGTCAAGGCGCCCGAGGAAACCCCGGCCGGCCCCGCCGCGCTGGTGCAGGCCTTCGCCGACGCGGGCCTGCCGGCCGGCGTGCTCGGCCTGGTCTACGGCAACCCGGCGGAAATCTCCAACTACCTGATCCCGCATCCGGTGATCCGCAAGATCACCTTCACCGGCTCGACCCCGGTGGGCAAGCAGCTCGCGGCGCTGGCCGGCCAGCACATGAAGCGCCTGACCATGGAGCTGGGCGGCCATGCGCCGGTCATCGTGGCCGAGGACGCCGACCTGGAGCTGGCGATCAAGGCCGCCGGCGGCGCCAAGTTCCGCAACGCCGGGCAGGTCTGCATCTCGCCGACCCGTTTCCTGGTGCACGAGAGCATCCGCAAGGACTTCACCGCCGCCCTCGCCAAGCACGCCCAGGGCCTGCGCGTGGGCGACGGCCTGGCCGAGGGCACGCAGATGGGCCCGCTCGCCAACCCGCGCCGGGTGACCGCCATGGCCTCCCTGATCGAGGACGCGGTGCAGCACGGCGCGACCGTCGCCACCGGCGGCGAGCGCATCGGCGCGACCGGCAACTTCTGGTCCCCGACGGTGCTCGACAACGTCTCGCTGGACGCCAAGATCTTCAACGACGAGCCCTTCGGCCCGGTGGCCGCGGTGCGCGGCTTCGGGACGCTGGAGGAAGCCATCGCCGAGGCCAACCGCCTGCCCTACGGCCTGGCCGGCTACGCCTTCACCCGCTCGCTGAAGAACGCCCACCTGCTGTCGCAGCGGGTCGAGGTGGGGATGCTGTGGATCAACCAGCCCGCGGCGCCGTCGGCGGAGCTGCCGTTCGGCGGGCTGAAGGATTCGGGGTATGGGTCCGAGGGGGGGCCGGAGGCGATGGAGGCTTATCTGAATACCCGGCTGGTGTCGCTGATGAACGTGTGACGGATATAAGCTGAAGCTGGAAATGCAACGGCCCGCGACGCCCTGTAAAGGACGACGCGGGCCTTTTTCTCAGAAAGATATGAAATTACATGGCTGAGAATCTGCCTCCAGTTTGGCAGTGACAAAAAAATCGAGTTGTTGGTCTTCGATAACGTACGGCAGAATTCGGCCATAAGCGGACATACAACCAAACATGAAAATTTGTCTAGTGCCTCCCAAGTTTCATGGAAGCTGTCTATGCCGTGCTGTCAAGTACGAAATTGGGAGCAAGATAAGAGCTGTCTCACATTGCCACTGCTGCATGTGCCAAAAAGCTCATGGCGCGGCGTTCGGCTCATACGGGAGTGTCGAGACGGATCACTTTTGCATCACTACTGGCATTGAAGTTTTGTCTACTTACTCTTCTTCGCCGGGCGTGACTCGAACGTTTTGCTCCATTTGCGGTTCAACTCTGACTTGGCATGACAACAAAGGAGCATGGTCTGCATGGACAGCCTTCGCACTCGGCACTCTTGACACGCCGTTTAGCCCAGAAAGCCATCGTCATGTTCACACTGATTCATGTCCACAATGGCTGCCGATTCCTTAGGAATTGTTGCTCTGACTAGGAAACACACGGTGAATCTGTAGGTCTGATTTGGGCCCTTCGCAACCGCCTAGGCAGCGGCTACAGTCGGCCAGGAGCAGTCATCTCGCCCCGAAGCATCTTTCTTGTCTACTGTGCAACACATGAACACCCCACAAACCATCCCAGAGCTAACCGCACTGTTCGAGAAGCTCGGGGCAAAGGACGCTTCCGGTTGGGCAACATCCCAAATCACCGAAGGAATCCCACAACTTCATCGATTTCTATTTCTTCGGCAATGCTGGTCGCACATCATTGAAGAAGAGCAGGTAGGCTGGATCGACTATCACATTGGGCAAGCCGAAGAGAACCCGCAAGACCATACGCTGGGATGGGTGCCGCGTTAAAGCGCGCGATTGCTGCCGGGGTGTCTCGTAACGACCTTGCCGAAGTAGCTCGCGGAGTGCAGGCTGAATTTCTTATCCAGCTCTGCTACATGCTTGACGACAACGGTCTCGCGGAACCAGTGCCAAAAGGGGTCGGTTGGGGCTTGTTTCAGACAGACGAAGAGGGCAACGCCATCGCTCCTATCTATTCCCTTCACGAGTCAGTTCTCGACACCGATCCAACGGGCAGAGAAATGAGGCCAAAGGCAGCGTAAATAGGCGACGCTCGCTGGGTTGGCTTCCGGCGCATGTCCGCTTCTGGGCTAGACGGATGTCTCCTTGGGGCCCAAAGCGGCCTCACGTACGATTGCAGCTTTCGGCCAGTAGAGGACGGTAGCCAAGTACTTGAAAAGCTGTGAGATATGCGAAAAATATGAAAAAACAAGCCCCG
>JAKOND010000158.1 GCA_022702125.1 Burkholderiaceae bacterium | reverse complement strand
AGCGCGGTCGCCCGCCGTTTGCGGTGGAGACGATGCTGCGCATCCACTTCATGCAACAGTGGTTCACGCTGAGCGATCCGGCGATGGAAGAATCGCTGCACGACGTGCCACTGTTTCGTGAGTTCGCAGGCTTGAACTGGGATACCGCAGTACCTGACGAGAGCACGATCCTTCGATTCCGCCGGTTGCTGTAAGAGCACAAGCTGGCCCCACAGATTCTGGTGCTGGTCAGCGAATTGTTGGGCGCCAAGGGTTTGATGCTGCGTGCCGGCACGGTGGTGGACGCCACGCTGATCGCCGCGCCCAGCTCGACCAAGAACGCTTCAGGTGAGCGCGACCCGCGGATGAAGCAGAGCCAGAAGGGCAACCAGTGGTACTTTGGCATGAAGGCCCACATCGGCGTGGATGCGGACTCTGGCCTGGTGCACACGGTGCGCGGCACGGCCGGCAGTGTCCACGACGTGGTCGAAGCCAACGCACTGCTGCATGGCGAGGAAACCGAAGCTTGGGGCGACGCGGGCTACCAGGGCGCCGGCAAGCGCCCTGACGCCCGGGACGGCGTGCGCTGGAACATCGCGATGCGCCCAAGCAAGCGCAATCTGCTGGACAAGGCTCGCCTGGTCGACGACCTGACCGATCAACTCGAACGTCTCAAGGCCAGCATCCGGGCCAAGGTCGAGCATCCGTTCCGGGTGATCAAGCGTCAGTTCGGACACGTGAAGGTGCGCTACCGGGGGCTGGCCAAGAACACCGCGCAACTGCACACCCTGTTCGCCCTGTCCAACCTGTGGATGGCGCGGGGGCGTTTGATCGCAGCGCAGGCATGAGTGCGTTCACAAATAGCCTGATGGCTGAAAAACCGGCCCAAGACAGCGTCGTGGCGGCCCTGGGACGAGATGGCACTGCGAATTCGCGTGATGGCTCGGCATCAGCACATCTCAAAGCGCATTGCGCAGACCTTCCCAAGCATTCCAGATCTCCCGGATAACCTTCTGCTCGGTGGCGATGCGGCGCATGTTGGCCCACACGGTCTCTCGGGGGACATCGAAGTCGGCGTGGACCTGCTCCACCACCTTGGCCAGCATCGACAGCGGTGCCTCCTCCAGCAGCGTTCCGATGTGCGGCTCGAAGCCGGGCGCTACCGCGCCGCCGCGCAAGGCCTCGCTCAGGATGTCGGGCGGCAGCATCGCCGCATAGCTGACGCTGGCGGTGCGGGCGGCCAGGTCGAGCGGCTTCGATCCCGTCGATGCGTCCCGGAGGCGGGGATGCGCCGGCGCGATGGTCAGGCCCAGGCCCAGGGCTTCGAGGATGGCAGCGGTGCGCGTCAGGCTCAGATCCTTGATGGTGCCAGCCTCGATCTGGGACACGGTCGAGCGCGACAGCCCGGACAGTGCGGCCAGTGCCTTCTGCGACAGGCCGATTTCCTGGCGGCGGGTGCGGACCGAGTGGCTGAGTTCGTGGGATGCGTACATGTCGCAAGACTAGCACCCATAGGGCAATGTGTGCAATATATTAATCATCATTCTATTCACGCCTGCAAGCCACGCGCCAAGTGGTGTGCGCTATTGACCTTGATAGCACACATTCTTGACCCCAACAGCGGTCGAACCCGTCAGGATGCGTTTCCGAACCGACCGCCTGCCGTCGCGTGTCGTTAAAGTCTTCGGCGCCGTGCAGGCCCGCCGCGGCTCCGAAATACATGCATTTTCAATGACGTTTGCACTGCGGAATGTTCCGTCAAACCATTGCTGTCGCTTCCACCTCGACCTTGAAACCGAAGTGCAGGGCGCCCGTCGGCACCACGGCTCGGGCCGGGCGTGATGCGCCGGCCCATTGCGCGTAAATCTTGTCAAAGGCCGGCCAGTTGGCGATGTCGTCGAGGTAGACACGCACCTGCAGCAGCCGGTCGATGCCCGAACCCGCCGACAGCAAGGCCGCCTCGACATTGGCCAGCACCTGCGCCGCCTGCTCTTCGAAGGTGGCGTTCACCAGGCGGTCGCCGTCCGGCGTGATCGGCAGCTGCCCCGAGATGAAGACCAACCCGCCGCCCACCGCGGCATGGCTGTAATGGCCGCCCGGTCTGGCCAGCGCCGACACCGGCACATGAATCGGATCGCGGGTGTTGTCACCAGCCATGGAAACGCTCCCAGGTCTGCACCGTGCCGTCGCCGGCAAGTGCCTCGTAGGCGGGAAACTGTGCACCGGTGGCGCAGGCATGGTTGGGCAGTATGCGCAGGCGGGTACCGGTCGGGAAACGCGTCACGATGTCGCCATCCACACCGTTCGCCAGCGACAGGATTCCATGCTCCTGGTTGGCGCCGGACAGCACATAACCTTCCAGCGGCGTGCCGTCCAGCGAACAGACCTGGCCGTAACCGTAGTCATGCGACTGCTTTGCTGTGCCCCGGTCGCGGCTCATCGCCATCCAGCCGGCATCGACGATGGCCCAGCCCTTGTCGGCCTGGTGGCCGATGACGGTGGTCAGCACACTCAGCGCGATCTGGTCGGTGCTGCACACACCCACGTTGTGCATCACCAGGTCGAAGAACACATAGACGCCGGCGCGCAGTTCGGTCACGCCCTCAAGCGAAGCGACTTCAAGCGCAGTGGGGGTGGAACCCACCGAGACCACGGCACAAGGCAGGCCTGCAGCACGCAGGCTTTCGGCCGCCAGCACGGAGCCGGCGCGTTCCTGTTCGGCCAGCGCGGCGATGGCGGCCGGGGTGTTCAGTTCGTAGCTAGAGCCGGCATGGGTCATCACACCGGCCAGCTGCATGCCGCCTTCGTGCAGCACCCGGCCGACTTCCAGCAAGGCGGGTTCACCGGGCTTGATGCCGGAGCGGTGGCCGTCGGTGTCAATCTCGATCAGCACCTCGAAAACATGGCCGTGGGTATGGCCGTAATCAACGATGGCATGCGCACCCTCCACGCTGTCGGTGAGGATCTGCAGCGCACAGCCGCGTTGACGCAGGTCTAGCGCGTGGCCAAGCCGGTGCGGTGCCATGCCGACGGCATAAAGGATGTCGGTCACGCCATGGCCGAAGAACTGGTCGGCCTCTTTCAGCGTGGAAACCGTGATGCCGGTCGCGCCGGCTGCGCACTGCGCGGCGACGACTTCAGCGCATTTGGTGGTCTTGACGTGCGGCCGGAAACGCACGCCCAGAGCGTCGGCCTGGCGTTGCATGCGTTCGATGTTTAGCTGCATGCGCGGCAGCGAGACGACTGCGGCCGGAGTGTCGAGGGTCAGTAGGGTGTTCTGCATGCCTCGACTCTAGGTGCGGACGGCCCACCGCGCAGTTCACTCTTGCGTCATCAATGGTTAAGCTGTTCTGAATGATGCAGATAGAAGACCTCCGCCTGGCCGTCGCCCTTTTGCGTGAAAACTCCCTCAGCGCCGCGGCACGTTCGCTGGGTGTCACACCGCCCGCCCTGTCGATGCGGCTGCGCAAGCTGGAAACCTCGCTGGGCCTGGTGCTGGCCAACCGCACCGCACGCAAGCTGCAGCTGACTTCCGAAGGCGAGCGTTTCGGCCGCGAGGCCTATGAGCTGCTGCTGAAGCTCGACGGCCTGCGCGAGTCGCTTCAGCGCGACGACCAGCGCCTGACCGGCACCCTGCGCATCGCCGCGCCCTTCGGTTACGGCCGCACCCACGTCGCGCCGCTGCTGGCGCTTTTCTCGCGGCTGCATCCGGCGCTGCGGCTGCAGCTCGACCTGCGCGAGACGCCCTGGCCCGACAAACACGATTCCGACGCGGTGGTGCATGTCGGCACGGTGCGTGATTCGTCCTGGATCGGCCATACCCTGGCCACCAACGAACGCTGGCTGTGCGCCAGCCCGGCCTATCTGCAACAGCACGGCAGGCCCGCCAGCCCGGCCGACCTGACCGACCACCCCTGCATCTGCATCCGCGAGAACGACGAGGACGTGACGCTGTGGCACATGCGGCCGCTGGGCAGCGCCATCCGAAAGAACGAAACCCTGCGCATCAACCCGGCCTTTGTCACCAACGACGGCAGTGTGGCCCGCGCCTGGGCGGAAGACGGCATGGGGCTGGTGCTGCGTTCGCAATGGGACGCGGAGGCGGCCGTTGCGGCAGGCCGGCTAGAACGGGTGATGGCCGACTGGTCTTTCGGCAGCGCACCCATCGTGCTGCTGGTGCCGACCCGCAAGGGGCGCAGCGCCCGG
>JAKOND010000114.1 GCA_022702125.1 Burkholderiaceae bacterium | reverse complement strand
GCTGACCGTCGACGGGGAGTGGCCCAGGCCGGTAGCGATCTGCCGTAACGAAACGCCTGCTATCAAACCACGGGAGATCTCCTCGCGCTCATCGATGCGTAGCTGATGTGCAGACCGACGACGTTGTCTGGGCCCGATGCCACCATCCGTCGCGAGGAATCCGTAGATCGAGCCCGGCGCCTTCCCCAGGGCGGCGCCGATGGCGGTCAGCGTCTGCCCAGTCTTCCAGCGAGCCCACAACTCCTGGTGCTCTTGTGCCGTCAATCCTCGCTTGCGCACTTCCATACCGAACTTCCAACAACGTTTTTAGGGCGATGTTGCCTTGACCGGTTGAATGCACGCTCGGCCACTTTGCAAGGGACTCGCAGTGAAGTACGCTTTTATCTTTCGCCATCGGGACGGGTGGACCACGCGCGCAATGTGCCGTGCGATGAATGTCTCGGCCAGCGGGTTCTATAAATGGTTCGGCAGTCCTGCCAGCGAGCACAGCCTGTCCGATTCAGGCCGACCGACCGATCGGTCGGGAGGAGGCGTAGGCGTCAGCCCTTCGCCACGGCCGCCGCGATCGTCTCGCCCATCGCGGTCGTGTCCGCCGTGCCGCCCAGGTCCGGCGTCCGCGCGCCGCCCTTCAGCGTCTCCTCGATCGCCCGCACGATCGCGTCGTGCGCCGCCCGGCCGGCGCCCTGGCCGTGGTCGAGGAAGTCGAGCATCAGCGCGGCCGACCAGATCATCGCCACCGGGTTGGCGATGTTCTTGCCGTAGATGTCGGGCGCCGAGCCGTGCACCGGCTCGAACAGGCTCGGGAACTTGCGCTCCGGGTTCAGGTTGGCCGAGGGCGCCAGGCCGATGGTGCCGGTGGTGGCGGGGCCGAGGTCGCTCAGGATGTCGCCGAACAGGTTGGTCGCCGCCACCACGTCGAAGCGGCCGGGCTGCAGCACGAAGCGCGCCGAGAGGATGTCGATGTGCTGCTTGTCCAGCGCGACCTCGGGGTAGGCCTCGCCGACGCGGTCGGCCTGCCGGTCCCACCAGGGCATGCTGATGGCGATGCCGTTGGACTTGGTGGCGAGCGTCAGGTGCTTGCGCGGGCGGCTCTGCGCCAGGTCGAAGGCGTATTTCAGCAGGCGCTCGGCGCCGTGGCGGGAGTAGACCGATTCCTGGATCACGATCTCGCGGTCGGTGCCCTCGTACATGATGCCGCCGAGGGAGGTGTATTCGCCCTCGGTGTTCTCGCGCACCACGTAGTAGTCGATGTCGCCGGGCTTGCGGCCGGCCAGCGGGCAGGGCACGCCCTCGAAGAGGCGCACCGGGCGCAGGTTGATGTACTGGTCGAACTCGCGGCGGAACTTCAGCAGCGAGCCCCAGAGCGAGACGTGGTCCGGCACGATGGCCGGCATGCCGACGGCGCCGAACAGGATGGCGTCCATGCCCTGGAGCTGCGCCTTCCAGTCGTCCGGCATCATCGTGCCGTGGGCCTGGTAGTAGTCGCAATGCGCCCAGTCGAAGGTGTGCAGTTCCAGCGCGATGCCGAAGCGTCCGGCCGCGGCCTGCAGCACCCGCAGGCCTTCGGGCATGACCTCCTTGCCGATGCCGTCGCCGGCGATGACTGCGATCTGGTAGGGGCGGGATATCTGCATGGTGTCCTGGGCGTGGTGTGGAGGGGGCATTCTTCGCGCCCGATCGTGCACGGACAATCGGGTCACCGTAAACCCACTGTCAACACAACGTGAACAACGCCCCGGCCAGGCTCCTTTCCAACGACGACCTGCGCGTCTTCCTCGCGGTGGTCCGGCGCGCGAGCTTCGCGGCGGCGGCCGAGGACCTGGGCGCCTCCACCGCCTATGTCAGCAAGCGCATCCGGCTCCTGGAGGCCGGCCTGGGCGTGCGGCTGCTGCACCGCACCACCCGGACCGTCGCCGTCACCGAGGACGGCGAGCGGCTGCTGTTCCGCGCGCAGCGGGTGCTCGACGAGGTGGACGCGCTGGTGCAGGACGTGGCCGCCACCCGCAGCCAGCCGCGCGGGCTGCTGCGCATCAGCACCAGCTTCGGCTTCGGCCGCAACGTGGTGGCGCCGGCGGTCTCGCGCATGGTGGAGCGCTATCCGCAGCTGCAGGTGCGGCTGGAGGTGTTCGACCGGCTGGTGGACGTGGCGGGGGAGGGCTTCGACCTGGACGTGCGGGTGGGCGACGAGATCGCGCCGCACCTGATCGCGCGGCGGCTGGCCGGCAACCACCGGATGCTGTGCGCCGCACCGGCCTACCTGGCGCGGCGCGGGGCGCCGCGGTCGCTGGCGGAGCTGGCGGCGCACGACTGCGTGGTCATCAAGGAGCGCGACCATCCCTTCGGCCTGTGGCGGCTGCGCGGGGCGGACGACGGCGCGTCGCTGCCGGCCGAGCGGGTGGTGAAGGTGGTCGGCACGCTCTCCACCAACCACGGCGAGGTGGCGGTGCGCTGGGCGGAGGAGGGGCGGGGCATCCTGCTGCGCTCGGTCTGGGACATCGGCCCGCAGCTGGCCGACGGGCGGCTGGTGCCGGTGCTGCCGGGATGGCGGCAGGAGGCCAACGTCTGGGCGGTGTACCCGTCGCGGCTGGAAACGTCGGCCAAGGTGCGGGTCTGCGTGGACTACCTGCATGACCTGTTCATGGAAAGGAAGGCGGAAGAGACAGGCGGTTGACAGGAAATTGTTGCGATCTTTGATACATTTGAATCGATTTTTTACAACTCGACGACGCGTCTCCGCTCGGGAAGCCCTATGAATCTTTCTCAGATAAAACTCGCTCCCCGCCTGGGTCTGGCTTTCGCCAGCATGGTGCTGCTTTTCCTGGTGCTGGGCTTCTTCAGCCTGCGGCAGATGGCCAACTTGCAAGAGCAGACCAGCACCGTCGTGGACAACAACCTTCCCACGCTGATGGTCCTCGCGGACTATCGCCGCAGCCTGGAAGCACTGCGGCGCCAGGAAGCCCTGATGCTGCTGGACACCGCTCCCGCGGAGCGGGAGAAACGGTTCAAGTACTACGACCAGCTGCTGGTCAAGCTCGACCAACTCGACAAGATCTACGTCACGCCCACGCTGATCGGCAGCCCGGGCGAGGAACGGCTGGCCGCGGCATTCAAGAAGGATCTGGCGACCTACCTCGCGGGCGCGGCGCGCGTTCGGCAGTCTTCGGCGGACACGGGCCAGCATCCCGTGCTCATCAGCTACATGCTGACCGAAACCCAGGCGCAGTATTCGGCCGCGAGCGAACAGCTCGAAAAGGTGGTGCAGTACAACGTCGACCAGAGCAAGGACGCGTCGCAAATGGCGATCCAGATCCATTCCAACGGCCGCAACTGGATCGTCGGCGCGATGCTGGCGGCGGCAGGGCTCGCCGCGCTGTTGGCATGGGCGGTCGTGCGCAGCATCGTCCGGCCGCTCAATCGCGCCATCGATACCGCGCAGCAGGTGTCCCAGGGCAACCTGGCCGTCGAAATGCGGGTGGAGGGCCGCGACGAAGTCGCGCTGCTGCTGGAATCGCTCGGCCAGATGCGCGACCGGCTGGCGCAGGTGGTGGGCGACGTGCGCGGCAACGCCGAAAGCGTCGCGACCGCGAGCGCGCAGATCGCGCAGGGCAACCACGACCTGTCGTCG
>JAKOND010000087.1 GCA_022702125.1 Burkholderiaceae bacterium | reverse complement strand
CCTGCGGACCCGGCCGCACCGCCGCGCGAACCGGCCCTCGCGCCGCCCTTCGAGAAAGGACCCCCCCGCCCATGATCGACCGCCGCTCCTTCGTCTCCGCCGCCGGCTTCTCGGCAGCGCTCGCCGCCCTCGGCCTGCCCGACCGTGCCCTGGCCGCCACCGGGCTCAGGCTGGGCATCCCGCGCCCCTTCTCGTTCGACCGGCTGGTCGACGAGGCCCGGACGCTCGCCGCCGCCCCCTTCCGGGCCGACGCCACGCTGCCGGCGGATGTGCTGGAACGCATCGACTACGAAGCCCACGGCAAGATCCGGTTCGACACCGCCTCGGCGCTCTTCGCCGACGGCCCGGGCCCCTTCCCGGTCACCTTCTTCCACCTGGGCCGCTTCTTCCGGACACCGGTGCGCATGCACGTGATCGCCGGCGCGGACGCCGACCGCTTCGCGCGCGAGATCGTCTACGACCCGGCCTACTTCGGCATGCCCGACGACAGCCCGGCCAAGGCCCTGCCGGCGGGCGCGGGCTTCGCCGGCTTCCGCTTCCAGGAAAGCCGCCTCGGCGACCAGAAGAAGCTCGACTGGAAGAGCAACGACTGGGTGGCCTTCCTCGGCGCCTCCTACTTCCGGGCCATCGGCGAGCTCTACCAGTACGGCCTGTCGGCGCGCGGCATCGCGATCGACGTGGCGATGCCCGACCGCCCGGAGGAATTCCCGAGCTTCACCCGCTTCTACTTCGAGCCGCCGGCCGACGGCAGCGACACGGTGGTGGTGCACGCGCTGCTCGAAGGCCCGAGCATCACCGGCGCCTACCGCTTCGCGATGCAGCGCGGCCAGTCGGTGCTGATGGACATCGACGCCCGGCTCTTCGTGCGCCGCGACATCGCCCGCCTGGGCCTGGCGCCGCTGACCTCGATGTACTGGTACTCGGAAACCGCCAAGCCCACCGCCATCGACTGGCGGCCCGAGGTGCACGACTCCGACGGCCTGGCGCTGTGGACCGGCGGCGGCGAGCGCGTCTGGCGCCCGCTCAACAACCCCGCCGGCACCACCGCCTCGGCCTTCGCCGACCGCGCGCCGCGCGGCTTCGGGCTGCTGCAGCGCGACCGGAATTTCGACCACTACCAGGACGGCGTCTTCTACGAGAAACGCCCGAGCCTGTGGGTCGAGCCGCTCGGCGACTGGGGCGAGGGCGAGGTGCAGCTGGTCGAGATCCCGACCGACGACGAGATCCACGACAACACCGTCGCCTTCTGGGTGCCCAAGGGGCCCGCCAATGCCGGCGCGTCCTATGCCCTGCGCTACCGGCTGCACTGGACCGACCGCGAGCCCTTCCCCTCGCCGCTGGCGCGGTGCGTGGCCACCCGGCTCGGCCGCGGCGGGCAGCCCGGCCAGCCGCGGCCGCAGGGGGTGCGCAAGTTCATGGTCGAGTTCCTCGGCGGCCCGCTCGCCGGCCTGCCTTTCGGCACCAAGCCCGAGCTGGTGCTGACCGCCGCCAGCGGCAGGTTCTCCTACGTCTTCGCCGAGGCGGTGCCCGACGGCGTGCCCGGCCACTGGCGCGCGCAGTTCGACTTCACCGCCGAGGGCACCGCGCCGGTGGACATGCGGCTCTACCTCAAGACCGGCGACCAGACGCTGTCGGAGACGTGGCTGTTCCAGTACCACCCGTTCTGACCGGCGACGCCGTGGCGCCGCCGTTGCCCGGGGCCGGAACTGGCCCGCACGCCGACAGCGATACCGTGACCGCGCCGCTGGCGCGCTGGGCCCGGGCCGCGCCCGGGCGCACCGCGATCGACGACGGCACGACCCGGATCGATTTCGCCACGCTCGCCCGCGCGGTGGCGGACCGGGCCGCGCGGCTCGACGCCGGCGGCGCGCCGTCCGTCGCCTGGGCCGGCGAGGCGACGGGCGATGCGGCACCGCCGTCCGGTGCGCCGCCCGGCTCCCTGGCCGATTTCCTGGTCGATTTCCTCGCCATCGCCGCCAGCGGACGCGCCGCCGCCGTGGCCGACCCCGACTGGCCGGCGGCGGTGCGCGGGGACCTCCGGCGCATCGTCGCGGCCGGGGCGCATTCGGCGGTGGAGCCGGCCGCGCCCGGCAGCGATTTCTACCTCGGCTTCACCTCCGGCAGCACCGGACGGCCCAAGGGCTTCGTGCGCAGCCACGCGTCCTGGACCGAGAGCTTCCGCGCCTGCCTCGACGCCTTCGGGGACGGCGCGGCGCAGCCGGTGCTGGCGCCGGGCCGCCCCTCGCATTCGCTGTTCCTGTTCGGCATGCTGCTGGGCCTGTGGACCGGCGGCGGGACGGTGGTGCAGCCGCGCTTCTCGGCCCGGCGCACGCTCGACGCCCTGCGCGCCGGCGCGGCCGGCTGCCTGGTCGCGGTGCCCAGCCAGCTGCTGCTGATGCTGGAGCTGGCGCAGCGCCGCGGCCTCGCGCCGGTGCCGGGGGTGCGGCTGGTGATGATCAGCGGCGCGCGCTGGATGCGGCAGCACACGCCGGCCCTGCGGGCGCTGCTGCCCGGCGCGCGCATCGTCGAGTTCTACGGCGCGTCGGAAGCCAGCTTCGTCGCCTGGACCGACGCCGACCCGGCCCTGCCCGACACGGTCGTCGGCCGACCCTTCGCCAACGTGCGGGTGCGTATCGCGCCCCTCGACGGCGGCGACCCCGGCGCGGCCGGGACCGCCGGCACTGCCGAGGGCCTGATCTACGTGCGCAGCCCGATGCTGTTCCGCGGTTACGTCGAGGGCACCGCCGACGCCGCCACCGCGGTGCTGCGCGACGACGACTGGCTGTCGGTGCGCGACGTGGGGCACCTGGACGCCGACGGCTGGCTGCACCTGCGCGGCCGCGCCCAGCGCATGCTGGTCACCCAGGGCAAGAACGTCTTCGCCGAGGAGGTCGAACGGGTCCTGGCCGCGCATCCGGCGGTGCGCGACGCGTCGGTGCACGGCCTGCCCGATCCGCTGCGCGGCCTGCAGCTGGCGGCCGCCGTGGCGCTCGACGCCGACGGGGCCGCGCCGCCGTCCGCCGCCGCGCTCGCCGCCTGGTGCCGCGCCCGGCTGGAGCCGTACAAGGTGCCGCGCCGGATCGCCTGGACGACCGGCGCCGGCTGGCCGCGCACCGCCGGCGGCAAGACCGACCATGCGCGCCTGGGCGGGCTCCTGCAGGCCCCGGAGGCCGGTGCGCGCGGCGCGCCGGAAGACGGAGGCCCATGGCTGCGGACGCTCCGGTGATCCTCGGCTGGGCGCGCAGCCCGGTCGCGCCCCGGGACGGCGCCTTCGCCGCGCTGGAGCCGCACGGCATCGGCGCGCCGGTGGTGCGGGCGCTGCTGGCCCGGGCCGGGGTGCCGGCCGCGGCGGTGGATGCGCTGGTGGCCGGCAACGCGCTCGGCGCCGGAGGCAATCCGGCGCGCATGGTGGCGCTCGCCGCCGGCCTGCCCGACGCCTGCGCCGCGCTGTCGGTGGACACGCAGTGCTGCGCCGGGCTGGACGCGGTGGCGCTCGCGGCCGGCCTGCTGGCGTCGGGCGGCGCGCGGGTCGCCATCGCGGGCGGCGTCGAGGCCTGGAGCCGCGCGCCGATCCGCCAGCACCGTCCGCGCCGCGCCGGCGAGCCGCCGCGCGCCTACGACCGCCCCGCCTTCGCGCCCGATCCGGCGCGCGATCCCGACCTGCTGCGGGCCGCCGCCCGGCTCGCCGCCGCCGCAGGCATCGAACGGACCGCGCAGGACGCCTTCGCCATCGAGAGCCATGCGCGCGCCCTGGCCTGGCGCGGCCGCATGGCCGACGAGATCGTGCCGCTGGCCGGCCTCGCCCACGACCGCTACGCCCGCGCCCTCACGCCGGCGCAGGCCGCCCGCATGCCGCTGGCGACGCGGACCGACCGCCGGGCGCCCGGCCCGGGCAGCGCCATCGCCACTGACGCCCATGTCGACGCCGATGCCGACGCCCCTCCGGACGACACGGACGGCAGCGGAGCCGCCACCGCCGTGAGCCGCCTGGCGGTCGCGCCCCGGGCCGATGGCGCCGCTTTCGTGCTGCTGGCCACGCCCGATGCGGCCCGGGCGCTGGGCGCGGTGCCGCGCCTGCGCTGGCGCGGCGCGGCCTCCACCGGCTGCGCGCCCGAATGGCCGATGCGCGCGGCCCTGGCCGCCAGCCGGGCCGTGCTGCTGCGCGCCGGCCTGGAGGCGCCGGCGCTGTGGGGCGTGGAACTGCACGAGGCCTTCGCGGTGCAGGCGCTCGATTTCCGGGCCGCGCTGGGGCTGGACCCCGCCCGGATGAACCGGGGCGGCGGCGGCCTGGGGCGCGGCCACCCGATCGGCGCGTCGGGCGCGGTCAGCCTGGTGCGGCTGCTGGCCGACATGGACCGCGAGGCGCCCGGCGGCGCGCTCGGTCTGGCGGCCATCGCCGGCGCGGGCGGCATCGGCGCGGCGGCGCTGGTCGAGCGGCTGTAGGGACATCCCCCGCACCGCGGCACGGGCGACGGTTGCATTTGCATGCGCCTGCCCCGCCCCACCTGCCTAGGATGGCCGCACTGCCCGCCATCGGGCCGGGCGCGCCTCCCGCGGGCGCGCCCTCCGGCGCGGGCAGCCTTTCCCCTTCCCCAGGAGCATCACCATGAGCGACCACGTCTACAAGATCCTCGAACTCACCGGTTCGTCCACCACCGGCACCGACGACGCCATCCGCCGCGCCATCGCCAAGGCCAGCGAGACGGTGCACAACATCCACTGGTTCGAGGTGATCGAAACCCGCGGCCACATCGAGGACGGCCAGATCAAGCACTGGCAGGTGACCCTGAAGGCGGGCTTCACGCTCGACTGACGCCCGGCCCGCCGCGCGGCCGGGGTCCGGCACCGGGCGGCCCGGCACCGGCTCCACCGGCCGCTTCCGGGTCCCGCCCCCGCTCCTCCTGGGCTTCCAGCTATGGAATCGATAGCTGGGAGCCCGTGGTTTCCGAACCGTTCCACCCTGCGATCATGTTCGCCACCTTCCGCCCCAGCCTGCTCGTCCTCAAGAATCCCGCCGGCTTCGCGTGGCGGGTGCTCAAGGCCTTCAAGGCCAACCAGGGCCTGCTGCTCGCGGGGGCGGTGGCGTACTACGCGCTGCTGTCCATCGTGCCGCTGCTGATCCTGATCGTGATCGCGCTGTCGCACGTGGTGGACACGGCGGAGCTGCTGCAGACCCTGGCGCGCTACCTGGAATGGCTGGTGCCCGGGCAGTCGCAGGCGGTGGTGGGCGAACTGGCGCAGTTCCTCGACCACCGCGACGTGATGGGCCTGCTGCTGCTGGGCACGATGCTGTTCTTCAGCTCGCTGGGCTTCACCGTGCTGGAGAACGCCATGTCGGTGATCTTCCACCACCGGGTGGTGATCCGGCGGCGCCATTTCCTGGTGTCGGCGCTGCTGCCCTACTGCTTCATCCTGTCGCTGGGCATCGGCCTGCTGCTGGTCACGCTGGTGTCGGGCGGGCTGCGCGCGGTGGGCGAGGAAAGCATCGAACTCCTCGGCCGGAGCTGGTCGCTCAGCGGCGTCTCGGGCGTGCTGCTGTACCTGCTGGGCCTGGCGGGCGAAATCGCGATGCTGACCGCGATCTACCTGGTCATGCCGGTGGGCCGGCTGTCGCTGCGGCACGCGCTGATCGGCGGGGTGACGGCGGCGCTGCTGTGGGAGGTGACGCGCCGCATCCTGGTCTGGTACTACGCCACCCTGTCGCAGGTGAGCGTGGTCTACGGATCGCTCACCACCGCCATCGTGGTGCTGCTGAGCCTGGAGATCGCCGCGGCGCTGCTGCTGCTGGGCGCGCAGGTGATCTCCGAGTACGAACGCCTGCTGCGCGATCCGCAGGAGGAAGCCACCGCGCCGCCGCAGCCCCTGCGCACCGACTGAGCCGGCCGCGCCTATCCCTGCCGCAGCCGGTTCATCGCCATGCCGGCCGCCGCGGTGCGGGTCTCGACGCCGAGCTTGGCGAAGATGCGCTCCAGGTGCTTCTTGGCGGTGGCGGGGCTGGCGCCCAGGATGTCGCCGATGTCGCGGTTGGTCTTGCCCTGCGCCACCCAGTACAGCACCTCGGCCTCGCGGGCGGTCAGGCCGAAGGCGAGGCTGAGCGCCTCCATCGCCACCTGCTCCGATTCCTCGCGCATCACGATCAGCCAGTCGCCGCCGCCCGTCTCCGCGCCCTCGTCGCCGTCGTCGGTCTGGCGGTGAAGCCGGAAGGTCAGCCGGCGCACGCCACCGTGGGCCGCCGCCTGCTCCACCGACAGGCGCGGCGGCTCGATCTGCCGGCGCGCGTCGGCCAGGTGGCGGCGCAGCCAGTCGACGACCGGCCGGGGCGCGAGCGGGCCGCTGCTGCCGTAATAGCGCAGCAGCAGGTCGCGCGCCAGCGCGGTCTGCCACATCAGCCGGCCGTCGCTGGCGCGCACCGTGATGCTGGCGTAGCCGAAGGCGTCGAGCGCATTGCGCGCCTGGCCGGCCTGCTGCGCCGTCTGCCGGGCGCGGCGGGCGCCCTGCAGGTGCACGTGGATGCGGGCCAGCACCTCGGCCGGGCGGATCGGCTTGGTGATGTAGTCGGTGCCGCCCGCGCCCAGGGCCGCCACCACGTGCTCGGTGTCGGTCAGGCCGGTCATGAAGACGATCGGGATGGCGGCGGTGCGCGGGTCGGCCTTGAGCCGGCGCGCCACCTCGAAGCCGTCCATGCCGGGCATCAGCGCGTCGAGCAGCACGATGTCGGGCAGCGCGGCGGCGGCGCGCTCCAGGGCCGCCTCGCCCCGGGTGGCGACCAGCACCGCGAAGCCGGCGGCGTCGAGCGCGTCGTGCAGCACCGCCAGGTTGTCGGGCACATCGTCGACGATCAGCACCACGTCGGATTCGCTGCGGTCCAGGCCGGCGGGCAGCGGCGCCGCGACGTCGGGCCTGCCGGGGTCGGCGGGGGCGGCGGGAGAGGGAGCGGAGGTCATGGTGGCGGCAGTGTAGGCATCGGCGCCGGGGGCCGCGGAGGCTGCAGCAGCTGCAGCTGCTGCGCCATGGCGTCGAACTCGAAGGCGCGCGCCAGGCCGCGCATGCGGGCGGCGAAGGCGGCGCATTCGGGATGCTCGGCCACGATGGCGTCGAGCACCGAGAGCACCCCGCGCGGATAGCCGAGCCGCACCTGGTCGGCCAGCGCGGCGATCCAGGCGGGGGGCGGCACGGCGAGGCCCCGCTCCGCCCCGGGCGCGTCCGCGGACACGCGGCCCTGCGTCGCGGGGACCGCCGGGGACGGCCGCGGGGCCGCCGCCGCGGTCGGCGCCGCATCGGCCGCCCCCTGCGGGCCGCTCCGGTCCTCCGGCCCCTGCAGGCCGCCCCGCTCGTCGAGCCACTGCAGTCCGAGCCGGTCCTCCAGCCAGTCGAGCAGCTCGCGGTGGCGCACCGGCTTGACGATGAAGTCCGCCGGTCCGATGCCCGCGTCGTTCTCCAGTCCCTTGTCGAAGGCGTTGGCCGACACGATGGCGACCCGCCCGGCGGGCAGGCCCTCGGTGCGCATCCGCCGCAGCGTCTCCCAGCCGTCGATGCCGGGCATCGCCAGGTCCATGAAGGTCACGTCGGGCCGCAGGCCGCCGCGCAGCAGGTTCAGGCAGGCCTGGCCGCTGGCGGCGGTGTGCGGCACGAAGCCCAGCGGCGCCAGCAGCCGCACCAGCAGCTCGCGGTCGGCCTCCTCGTTGTCGACCACCAGCACGCTGCGGCGCGGGCCGGCGTAGCCGGTGCGGTGCGGGCGCGGCGCGGGAGCTGCCTGCGCCGCGCCCGCCAGGCCGGCCGCATCGTGGACCTGCGGCAGGAAGAGCCGGACCCGGAACACCGAGCCGACGCCCGGCGTGCTCTCGGCCGCCATCTCGCCGCCCATCAGGTCGGTCAGCATGCGCGCGATGGTCAGGCCCAGGCCGGTGCCCGAGGCGCCCGGGGACGGCGTCGCGGCTCCGGCGAAGCCCTCGGCCCCGCCCGGCACCGCGCCGGCGGCCGATCCGCGGGCGAAGGGCTCGAAGATCTGGCCGAGCTCGGTCGGCGTCATGCCCGGCCCGGTGTCCTCGATCTCGACCACCGCCATCTCGCGCGCATGGCGCGCCCGGAACACGACCGTGCCCGCCTGGGTGCACTTGATCGCGTTGCCCAGCAGGTTGATCAGGATCTGGCGCAGCCGCTTCTCGTCGGCGCGCACCACCTCGGGCAGGCGGCCCCGCGCCTCGAAGCGGAAGCCCAGGCCCTTGGCCGCGGCCTGCAGCTCGAACAGCGCCGCCACCTCCTGCACGCAGTCGGCGAAGCGCATCGGCTTCGGGTCGAGCGCGAATTTGCCGGCCTCGATGCGGGCGATATCGAGCGTGCCCTCGATCAGCGACAGCAGGTGCTCGCCGCCGCGCCGGATCACGTCGACCGCGTGCTGGCGGTGCGGCGGCACCGCGTCGTCCTCGCCCATCAGCTGCGCATAGCCGAGGATGCTGTTGAGCGGGGTGCGCAGCTCGTGGCTGATGGTGCTGATGTAGCGCGTCTTGGCCTGGTTGGCCTGGTCGGCGGCGCGGCGGGCCTGGTCGGCCTGGGCGCGGGCCTGCTCGGCGACGCGCTGGGCGTCCTCGGCCGCGGCGCGGGCGCGCTCGGCCTGGCGCGAGGCCTCCTGCAGCGCCCGGTCGGTCTGGCGGTGCAGGTCGATCTCGCGCACCAGCAGGTGCGTCTGGCGGTTGGACTCCTCCTGCGCGACCTTGCGGCTCTGCTGCGCCAGCACCAGCCACCAGGCGACGATGCCCGCGCCCAGCAGCAGCGCCATGTAGGCCCGCACGAAGCCCGAGCGCAGCGCCCGGGCCTGCGCGGAGTCGGCCCCGACGTCGGCCAGCGAACGCATCTCCTGGTGGTAGAGCAGCCCGAACACCGCCGCCAGCAGCGGCGCGATCACCAGCATCAGCAGCAGGAAGTGCGCGAGCCCCCGGCCCAGCGAAGGCCAGAGCCAGCGCGGCGTCATCGCCCGCAGCACCGCCTGCCATTGGGCGCCGAGGCTGGCGTGGGGCTTGCACAGGTCGCCGCAGCGCGCGTCGAGCGTGCAGCACAGCGAGCAGATGTCGCCCTGGTAGGCCGGGCAGTGCGCCATGTCCGGGCCTTCGTACTCGTGCTCGCAGACCACGCAGCGGCGCAGCCGGGGCGGCTGCAGGGCCGCGCCGGCCGGCTCGGCCGGCGGCGTGCGGGCCAGGTAGTACCGGCCCCGGGTGGCCCAGGCGATCAGCGGCGAGGCGACCAGCGCCGTCGCCAGCGCGATCGCCGCCGAGAAGGCCTGCGCCATCGGCCCGAAGGCGCCCAGCCACGCCGCGATGGACAGCGCCGAGGCCAGCGCCATCGCGCCGGTGCCCACCGGATTCACGTCGTAGAGGTGGGCGCGCTTGAATTCGATGCCCGGCGGCGACAGGCCCAGCGGCTTGTTGATCACCAGGTCCGCCACCACCGCCATCATCCAGGCGATGGCGATGTTCGAGTACAGGCCCAGCACGTCGCCCAGCGCCTCGAACACGTTCATCTCCATCAGCATGAAGGCGATGAAGGTGTTGAACACCACCCACACCACCCGGCCCGGATGGCTGTGCGTCAGCCGCGAGAAGAAGTTGGACCAGGCCAGCGAGCCGGCGTAGGCGTTGGTGACGTTGATCTTGAGCTGCGACACCACCACGAAGAGCGCCGTCGCCGCGACCGCCCAGCCGTAGTGCGGGAAGACGTACTCGTAGGCCGCCAGGTACATCTGGTTCGGGTCCAGCGCCCGCTCGACCGGCACGCTGTGGCTGATCGCCAGCCATGCCAGCAGCGCCCCGCCCAGCATCTTGACCACGCCCAGCACCACCCAGCCCGGCCCGCCGGCGAGCACCGCCGCCCACCAGCGCCCGCGGCCGACCCGCTCCTGCCGCGGCATGAAGCGCAGGTAGTCGGCCTGCTCGCCCATCTGGGTGATGAGCGCGATGCCCACCGTCAGCGCCGCGCCGAACATGCGCAGGTCGAAGGACGCGCCGGCGCCCGACTCGCCGCCGTAGCCCACCACGCCGGCGAAGGCGCCCGGGTCCTTGACCGCCACGAAGGCGAAGGGCACCACCAGCATCACCAGCCACAGCGGCTGCGTCCAGAGCTGCAGCCGGCTGATGGCCGAGACCCCGTGCGTCACCAGCGGGATCACCACCAGCGCGCAGACGAGGTAGCCCCAGCGCGGCGGCACGCCGAGCGCCAGCTCCAGCGCGTAGGCCATGACCGCCGCCTCCAGCGCGAAGAAGATGAAGGTGAAGGACGCGTAGATCAGCGAGGTGAGCGTCGAGCCGATGTAGCCGAAGCCCGCGCCCCGGGTCAGCAGGTCCATGTCCACGCCGTAGCGCGCGGCGTAGACCGAGATCGGCAGCCCGGCCAGGAAGATGATCAGCCCGGTCGCCAGCACCGCCCAGAAGGCGTTGACGAAGCCGTACTGCACCAGCAGCGTCGCGCCGACCGCCTCCAGCACCAGGAAGGAGGCCGCGCCGAAGGCGGTGTTGGCCACGCGGAACGGCGACCACTGCCGGAAGCGCTGCGGGGTGTAGCGCAGGGCGTAGTCCTCCAGCGTCTGGCTGCCGACCCAGTGGTTGTAGTCGCGCCGGACCTTCACCACCCGCTGCGGCGCCGCGCCGGACGCATCCGGCACGGCGGTCGGATCCGTCGTCATGCAGGCTCCTCGCCGCGGCACGGATCGCCCGGCCGCGGCACGGAACCAGGCATGCCGCGACAACCGTGCCCTATATTCGGAACCCCCGGCTTCCGGGTCGTCGCAGCAGGATTGGCAGGAAAAGTCAGCATCGGGTCAGGTAATTGGGAGTAAGCACGGCGAATTCTTACGGGTTAGCACGTAAAATCGCGTCCGCCCAACCCATGCGTTCCATTGTCCTGTCATTGCTGCTGCTGATCACCGGCTTCTTCGCCGGCGGCGCGGCGCATGCGCACGCATCGACCCCGTTCCCCCGCCCGGCGGCGCACGACTGGATCGAAACCGCCGCCTCGCAGGCCGCGGCGGTCCCGGCCGACCCGGCCGACCCGGCCCTGGCGATCTTCGAGAAGTGCCCGCCGCATCCGGCGCTGCAGGCTGCGGGTCCGGAGGCGGTCCCGCAGGCGGTGGCCGCTTCCTGCGGCGGCGCGGCGCAGATCACCCTCGACGACCGCAACGAGATGATCTGGCTCGACAACGCGCCCAAGGAACTGGCCCTCGCCTATTTCAGCCCCCGCAACGCGGTGGCGCCCCACGGCCTGCCCGCGGCCTGGCAGCGCGCGCCGCTGCGCCCGCCGCGCGCCTGAATCCGATCGCTTCCGCGCCCGGGCGCGCTCCGCGCGCGGGACGGCCGAACGCTCCCCGCGCCGCCAGCGCCCGGGCCCCCTTCCGGTTTCATCGTTTCGTATCGACTGCCCTCCGCGGGCAATGCCTATCCATGCTCCATCGCAAAGACTCTGCCGGCATCCCCGGGCGGGCCACGCTGCTGCTCGCCGCGCTGCTGCCCCTGGCCGCGGCCCAGGCCCAGACCGCCGGCACGCCCTTCATCGCGCGCCCCTTCTCGGCGCCGGCGACGCCGTCCGGCGTCACGCCCGCCCCGGTGCCGCAGCAGGCGCCGGCCTTCCCGGGCAGCGGATCGCCGTCGTTCGCCGCGCCGTCGGCCCCGGGCACGCTGCCGCCGTTCCCCGCGCCGGACGCCGGCCGCCCGCCGCCGCAGACTCCCGTCCAGAACCCGAACCCGTCCGGCGTCGCCGCTTCGGCCGTCCCGGCGGTCGCGCTGACGCTGCAGCAGCTCACCGACATCGTGCTGCAGAACAACCCCGCGCTGCTGTCGGCCCAGCAGGTGCGCACCACCGCCGGCGCCGCGGTGACCACCGCCGGGGCCTTCCCCAATCCGCGCCTCGAATTCACCGGCGGCCGCCAGAACGCGCGCATCCCGAGTTCGCTCTCCGGCAACGTGACCACCTACGGCGTGTCGCAGCTGATCGAGAACCCGGCGATCCGCAGCGCGCGGATCGACGCGGCCCGCTTCGGCGAACGGGGCAGCCAGTTCCAGGTCGTCGTCAACCGCAACGAACTCATCGCCCAGATCCGGCTGCGCGCCTACGAATTCCTGCTGCGCCAGGCCGAGGCCGGCGCCGCCGCCGAGGCCCTGGGGCTGCTGGAGCAGAGCCGCACCCGCGTCCAGGCCCGGGTGGACAGCGGCGAGGCGGGCCGCTACGAAATCATCAAGGCCGACGCCGAGCTGGTCCTCGCGCGCCAGCGCCGCCAGAGCGCGCTGCTGATGGCCGACCAGGCCGCGCTGGCGCTCAACCGGCTGGCCGCCGGCCAGCTGCCGGCCCGCTGGACGCTGACCGACGCGCGGCTGGTGGACAACGCGCCGCTGCCCGACCTGGAGAGCCTGCAGCAGCAGGCGTTCACCTCCAATCCCGAGCTGCAGTTCCTGCAGAGCGAGATCGACCGGGCCAACGCCACCGTCGACGGCGCCCGCGCCAGCCGCTGGCCCGGCGTGGAGCTGCGCTACAGCCAGGCGCGCGACCCCGAGGTGCGGCAGAACGTGCTGGGCGTGAGCGTGCAGGTGCCGCTGTTCGACCGCCGCGCCGGCCCGATCGCCGAAGCCACCTCCGAGCTGATCCGCGCCCGCACCCGGCTCGAAGGCCGTCAGGCCGAACTCCAGCAGCAGCTCCTGTCGGCCTGGAAGGCGCTGGAGATGGCCCGCCTGCGCGCCGACGCGCTGAGCCAGGGCGCGGTGCGCGACTCCGAGGCCGCGCTGCGGGTGGCGGAGGCCGCCTACCGCTTCGGCGAGCGCGGCATCCTGGACGTGCTCGATGCCCAGCGCGTGCTGCGCACCGTGCGTTCCGACCTGCTGGAAGCCCGCTACCAGGTGCAATCCGCCCGCATCGAACTCGACTACCTGGCCGGCCGACTGGTCGGCACGCCTTCGGCCCCCGCCGCCGACTACCGTCCCTGAAAGCCCGCCATGCACCGCATCCCCTCCTCCGATTCCCCCCTGCGCGGCGGCGCCGTCCGCGCCGCGCTGGCGGCCCCCGCCCTGCTGGCGCTCCTGGTGCTGGCCGGCTGCGGCAAGTCCGGCGAGAAGCCCGAAGCCGCGCAGGCCAAGGCCGCGCCCGAAGACCCGATGGTGGTCAAGATCCGCCCCGAGATGGCGTCCAACTTCAAGGTCGGCCCGCTGCAGACCGCCGACATCGCGCCCATGCAGGAGATCTCCGGCCGCATCGAGGCCAACGAGCGGCAGGTCTCGCGCATCGGCGCCTCGGTCACCGGCCGGGTCACCGAGGTGCTGACCGAGCTGGGCGACCGGGTGCGCGCCGGCCAGGTCATGGCCCGCATCGCCAGCCCCGAGCTGACCACCGCGCAGCTGGCCGTGATGCGCGCCAACTCGTCCGTCTCGCTCGCCGGCCGCGCGGTCGAGCGGGCGCGCCAGCTGATCGCCGCCGACGTCATCGGCACCGCCGAGGTCCAGCGCCGCGAGGCCGAGCTGGCCATCGCCCGCGCCGAGCTGCAGGCCGCGACCGACCAGCTGCGGCTGATGGGCATCTCCAGCGAGGCGGTGAACCAGCTGCGCACCAAGGGCACGCTGGCATCGGCCATCGGCATCGCCTCCAACCGCGCCGGCGTGGTCATCGAGCGCACCGTCAGCCAGGGCCAGGTGGCCCAGCCGGGCGACCCGATGTTCACCGTGGCAGACCTCTCCAACGTCTGGGTGGTCGGCGCGCTGCCCGAGCAGGCGGCCGGCACGGTCGAGGCCGGCCAGTCGGTCGAGATCCGGGTGCCCGCGCTCGGCGGCGAGCCGCTGGCCGGCAAGATCGTCTACGTGGGCGACACGGTGCAGGCCGACACCCGCACCCTCGCGATCCGCACCCAGGTGGACAACCCCGGCGGCCAGTTGAAGCCGCAGATGCTCGCCACCATGCGCATCAGCGGCAGCCCGAAGAACGTGCCGGCGGTGCCCGCCACCGCGGTGGTGCGCGAGGCCGACCGCGACCACATCTTCGTGCGCACCGCCGAGAACACCTTCAGGCTGGTGCCGGTGGAGCTCGGCACCGCCAGCAACGGCATGCGGCCGCTGCTCCAGGGCGCCAAGCCCGGCACCGAGATCGTGCAGGACGGCGCCTTCCACCTGAACAACGAGCGCAAGCGCGCCGAGCTGGAGTAAGCCGATGATCGCTTCCCTGATACGCGCCGCGCTCGGCCAGCGGCTGCTGGTGATCGTCTTCGCGCTGGCGATCTGCGGCTTCGGCCTGCGCGAGGCCACCCGGCTCTCGGTCGACGCCTTCCCCGACGTGACCAACGTGCAGGTGCAGATCGCCACCGAGGCGGTCGGCCGCTCGCCCGAGGAGATCGAGCGCTTCGTCACCGTGCCGCTGGAGATCGCGGTCACCGGCCTGCCGGGCCTGGTCGAGATGCGCTCGCTCAACAAGAGCGGCCTGTCGATCATCACGCTGGTCTTCACCGACAAGACCGACGTCTACTTCGCGCGCCAGCTGGTGCTGGAGCGGCTGATCGAGGTCACGCCGCGCATGCCCGAGGGCATCGTGCCGGTGCTGGGGCCCGTCTCCACCGGCCTGGGCGAGGTCTACCAGTACACGCTGGAGCGGCCCGACGACGGCAAGCGCGCCCTCACGCCCGAGGAGCTGGCCAGCCGGCGCACCATCCAGGACTGGGTGGCGCGGCCGCTGCTGCGTTCCATCCCGGGCGTGGCCGAGATCAACTCGCAGGGCGGCTACGTGCGCCAGTTCCAGGCGCTGGTGGACCCGCAGCGGCTGCGCCACTACGGCCTGTCGGTGCAGCAGGTGGTCACGGCCATCGCCAACAACAACTCCAATTCCAGCGGCGGCATCCTGCCGCAGGCCACCGAGCAGTACCTGATCCAGGGCGCGGGCCTGATCACCCGGCTGGAGGACATCGGCAACATCGTCGTCAAGGAGCAGAACGGCACGCCGGTCTTCGTGCGCGACCTCGCCACCGTCGAGGTCGGCAGCGAGGTGCGCCAGGGCGCCATCATCAAGGGCGGCTACACCGAGAGCGTCTCGGGCATCGTGCTGATGATGCGCGGCGGCAACGCCAAGCAGGTGGTGACCCGGGTCAAGGCGCGGGTCGAGGAGATCAATTCGAAGGGCATGCTGCCCGACGGCCTGCAGATCGTGCCCTTCTACGACCGGACCGACCTGGTCGACTCCGCGCTGTGGACCGTGGCCAAGGTGCTGATGGAAGGCATCGCGCTGGTGGTGGTGGTGCTGTTCGTCTTCCTGGGCGACGTGCGCTCCAGCCTGATCGTGGTGGCGACGCTGATCATCACGCCGCTGACCACCTTCATCATGATGAACCGCTACGGCATCTCGGCCAACCTGATGTCGCTGGGCGGCCTGGCGATCGCCATCGGCCTGATGGTGGATGCGACGGTGGTGGTGGTGGAGAACGTCTACCACCGGCTCGGCCAGATGACCGAGGGCGGGCCGTCGAAGGTCCGCACCATCCTGGCCGCCACCACCGAGGTGGCGACGCCGACCATCTTCGGCATCGTGATCATCATCCTGGTGTTCCTGCCGCTGATGACGCTGCAGGGCATCGAGGGCAAGATGTTCGCGCCGCTGGCGCTGACCATCGCGATCTCGCTCTTCGTCTCGCTGATCGTGTCGCTGCTGCTCTCGCCGGTGCTGTGCTCCTACTTCCTGAAGGTCGAGCCCGGCGCGGGCGACCACGACACGAAGATCATCGCCTTCATGAAGCGCCACTACCTGCGGCTGCTCGACGGCGCCACCGCGCGTGGCCGGCTGACGCTGGCGGTGTCGGTCGCGCTGCTGTTGGGCTCGCTGGCGCTCTTCCCCTTCCTCGGCAAGTCCTTCATGCCGACGATGAAGGAAGGCGCGCTGACGCCGCAGATCAACCGGGTGCCCAGCATCTCGCTCGACGAATCCATCCGCATGGAAATGGACGCGATGAAGCTGGTGGCCGCGGTGCCGGGCGTGAAGTCGGTGGTCTCCAAGCTCGGCCGGGGCGAGTCGCCGGCCGATCCGGCCGGCCCCAACGAGTCCGATCCGATCGTGATCCTGGACCCGGAGAGCGACCGCACCCAGGACGAGATCGACGAGGAGATCCGCCAGAAGCTCTCGACCATCCCGGGCGTGCAGATCGTGCTGTCGCAGCCGATCTCCGAGCGGGTGGACGAGATGGTGACCGGCGTGCGCTCGCAGGTCGCGATCAAGGTCTTCGGCGACGAGCTGCGCGAGCTCTCGCGCATCTCCGAGGACATCGCCCGCATCCTGAAGGACGTGCAGGGCAGCCGCGACATCCGCATCGAGCGGCTCTCGGGCCAGCAGGCGCTGATGGTGGACATCGACCGCAACGCCATCGCCCGCTACGGCATCAACGTGTCGGACGTGCAGGCGGTGATCGAGTCGGCCATCGGCGGCAAGCCGGTGACCACGCTCTACGAGGGCGAGCGCCGATTCAACGTGGTGGTGCGCTTCCCCGAGAACGCGCGCGGTTCGCCGGAGTCCATCGGCAACACCATGCTCTCGACGCCCGCCGGCGCGCAGGTGCCGCTCTACTCGCTGGCCAAGATCCAGCTGCTCGACGGCCCGGCGCAGATCAGCCGCGAACTCGGCAAGCGCCGGGTGGTGGTGGGCGCCAACGTGGAGGGCCGCGACCTGGCCGGCTTCGTGGCCGAGGTCGAGCAGCGCATCGCCCGCGACGTGAAGGTGCCCGACGGCTACTACTTCGTCTACGGCGGCCAGTTCGAGAACATGGAGCGCGCCATGTCGACGCTGGCGGTGATCGTGCCGCTGACCATCGCGGCGATCTTCTTCCTGCTGTTCATGCTGTTCAAGTCGCTCAAGCTGGCCGGGCTGATCATCCTGGTGCTGCCCTTCGCCTCCATCGGCGGCCTGATCGGCCTGGCGGTGACGGGCGAGTACGTCAGCGTGCCGGCGTCGGTCGGCTTCATCGCGCTGTGGGGCATCGCGGTGCTCAACGGGGTGGTGCTGGTGAGCTACATCCGCAAGCTGCGCGAGGACGGGCACGACGTCGCCAGCGCGGTGCGCGAGGGCTGCGTCGCCCGGTTCCGCCCGGTGATGATGACCGCCACCGTCGCGCTGCTGGGCCTGGTGCCCTTCCTGTTCGCCACCGGGCCCGGCTCGGAGGTGCAGCGGCCGCTCGCCATCGTGGTGATCGGCGGCCTCATCTCCTCCACCCTGCTGACCCTGGTGGTGCTGCCCACGCTCTACCGCTGGTTCGACGAAAAACCCACCGAAGCCTGACCCCGGAACGCGACCATGAAAGAAATCCGAGCCATCGTGCGGCCCGCCCGCGTGGACAAACTGCGGGAGGCGCTGCGCGCCATCCCCAACTTCCCCGGCGTGACCTTCCTCAAGGCCCAGGGCTTCACCGCCCCGGCCGAGATCGGACGGCGCACCGTGCGGCAAGAGCTGACCGACTTCTCCGACAAGATCATGGTCAGCGTCGTCGCCGACGACGCCATGGTCGCGCCGATCCGGGAGGCGATCTTCGCCGCCTGCAGCACCGGCAACCTCGGCGACGGGCTGGTGTGGGTGGTCGACATCGGCGAGATCCACCGCATCCGGAACAAGGCCGCCTACTGATCGCCGCCGGGGCCTCGCCCCGGCTGGGGAAGGCGCTTCCAGATCGATAGCACCCAATCGCCCCGTGCCGGAGGCAACTACTGGCAACATATCCAGCACATTGCGTCGATTCGATCGCACAATCGGCCCCTTTACCGGGACGGGTGCGCTGTGGTCGAGTGGAAGTCGTGGGTGGTGATCGCCGTGCTGGTGGCGATGCTGGCGTGGGTGCTGGAGACCTGGCGGCTCCAGCGCCAGGGCCCGACCGCGCGCAGCGCGGTGCGGGCCGCGACCGATGCGGCGACCAAGGCGCGCAAGCCCCCGACCGCCATCGTCCCGCTGACGCCGCACGAGCAGAAGATGTTCTTCCGGCTGCGCGACGCCCGGCCCGACCTGATCGTGCTGTCGCAGGTGGGCTTCGGCGCCCTGCTGCACGCCGACCACGGCACGGTGCGCAGCACCTTCGACCGCAAGCGGACCGATTTCGTGCTGTGCGACCACGACTTCGAGGTGCTGGCCGTGGTCGAACTCGACGATTGGAGCCATGACGGCCGCGAGGCCGCCGACGCCGCGCGCGACGCGCTGCTGACCGACGCCGGCTACACGGTCATGCGCTTCCGCGGCATGCCCGAGGTCGAGGAGCTGCGCATGGAGCTCGACCGCTGGATCGGTCCGGCCCACGACGACCCGTGGAACGCCGCGCGCGCCAGCGACGCTCCGCGGTCGCGCGCCCGCGACCCGGGCCGGGTGCGGCGCACCGCCTGAGAAGACCCGGCGCACTCCCCGGGCGAACCGCGGCATCGCGGCACCGATCGCACCCTGGTGCAAAAGGGTGATGCCCCCGCCATGGCGGCTTCCTAGACTGAATCCCGACTCGCGAACGCGTCGCTTTCCACTGGCGGTGGGAGGACGGCCAACGGCTGCCCGCCCCGCCACCGGTCGTTGCCACCCGGGCCCGCGCGGCCCGTTTTCCAGGGAGACCATCATGGCCACACGCAAGACGACATCCGGCGACTTCGAGAATCCCCGGCCCGACGACGGACAGGCGTCGCAGGGCACGGACGACATTGCGGGCCGCGGCGGGCCCTCGGATGCCGGCGGCCCATCGGAATTCGAGACGCCGTCCGGCGAGGACGCGCTGGCGGCGGAGTCGGTGGACACCGAGATCGAGGGCTTCCTCGCCGGCGTGGACGACCGGCTGCTCGCGGCCAAGGCCGGCATCGAGCAGTTGCTGGCGCGCATCGGCGACGAAGCGGAGACCGCCCAGTCGCAGGCCGCCATCGATGCCAACATCGTCGGGGTCGGCGTGGGCCTGGGCGACGGCACCTTCGATGGCGGCGTGCCCGGCGACCCGGTGCTGGAGGTCTACACCATCGAGCGCGAATCCGCCGGCGACCTGCGCGCCCGGCTGGCGTCGGCCGCCGGGGTTTCCGCGCTGTCGGACGAGGAGATCCCGATCAAGACGGTGCACACCGGGGTGATCGACGCGCACGCGCACCGCATGCGGCTGCGGCCCGCGCCCGGCGGCATCAGCTGCGGCCACCGCAGCATCACCGCCGGCACGCTCGGCTGCTTGGTGCGGGGCCGCACCGCGCCGCGCATCAACCGGCTGATGATCCTCAGCAACAACCACGTGCTCGCCGACACCAACGCCGGCCCGCTGGGCGTGTCGGTATTGCAGCCCGGCCCGTACGACGGCGGCAAGCATCCCGCCGACCAGGTCGCGATCCTGGAGCGCTACGTGCCCATCAGCTTCGCCGCCGGGGCCACCAACGTGGTCGATTGCGCCACCGCCTGGGCCTGGCCCGACCGGGTGCGGCGCGAGCTGATGCATCTCTCGGGCGGCGCGCCGCAGTATTTCCGCGTCGGCGCCACGCCGGTGGCGGCGACGCTGGGCATGACGGTCGGCAAGTCCGGACGCACCACGCAGCTCACCAGCGGCCGGGTCACCGCCGTCGGCGCCACCATCAACGTCAACTACGGCGGCGGACGCGTCGCGCGCTTCGTCAACCAGATCGCGGTACGCGCAGCGCAGGGGGATTTCAGCGCCGGCGGCGACTCGGGATCGCTCATCTGGACCTGGGATGCGCGCCGGGCACCGGTGGCGCTGCTGTTCGCGGGCGGTGGCGGCACCACCTTCGGCAATCCCATCGCCACGGTGCTGGCGCGGCTGGACGTGACTATCGTGGCGTGACGCCGGACCGGCCAAGACCCGCCGTCCGGCAGGGCCGGGGCACGGGCGGATAATTTCCGCACCCGTTTCAGGAGTCACCGCCATGGTTCACCCCCACACTCCGGCCTCGCTGGATTTCCTGCAGGACGCGCCCGAGCCGGTCACGCCCGCGGCGGCATCGTCTCGGGCGCCGGCCGGGGACCGACTGCCTCAGCCGACGGCCGACCGGCTCCTGCAGCTGCCGGGCGTCGACGGCGCCTGGATCGAACGCGACGCGCGGGGCGGCCCGGTGGTGGTGATCCATTACTCTCCGGGCGGCCCGACGGACCATCTGCCGCGCAGCGTGGACGGCCTGCCGACCCGCATCGTCGGCGGCGGTCCGATCCGCGCCTACTGACGCGGGCAAGGCATCGCTGCCCGGCCTCCTCTCGTCAGTCATCGTATGACGCACAGCGCCGGACGGCAGGCAGCGGGGACGGGCGGGCCTGCCGGCCGGAGCCCGCCGCGCGTCAGTCCGGTATCGGTTGGCCCGCCTGCAGCGCCGCCTGGAACTGCGCCTGGCGCAGGCGCTCGCGGCTGTTGGTGAGGTGGACGCGCATCGCGGCGCGGGCCGACTCCGCATCGCCGCGGGCGATGGCGTCGAAGATCTCCTGGTGCTCGCGGTTGACCTTCTGCAGGTAGCCGCTCGCCTGGCCGGCCGCCTGCCGCGCCGAGGCGATGCGGTTGCGCGGGATGATGGCGGTGCCCAGGTGCGCCATGATCTCGGCGAAATAGCGGTTGCCGGTCGCCTGCGCCACCAGCAGGTGGAAGCGGATGTCGGAGGCCACGGTGTCGCCGCCGTCCTGCACGTTGCGCGCGAAGTCGTCGAGCGCCCCGCGCATCGCCGCGAGCTGCGCATCGCTGCGCCGCGAGGCGGCCAGGCCGGCGGATTCGGTCTCCAGGCTGATGCGCAGCTCCAGCACCGCCAGCACGTCCATCGAGGTGGCCATCTCGAGCGGGTCCAGCCGCAGGCTGCCGTCGCCCGCGGTCCCGCTGCGCGGCTCCAGCACGAAGGTGCCGATGCCGTGCCGCGTCTCCACCTGCGCCGCCGCCTGCAGCCGGGACAGCGCCTCGCGCACCACCGTCCGGCTCACGCCGAAGGACCGCATGATCCCGGACTCGGTGGGCAGCTTGTCGCCGGGCTTGAGCAGCCCGGCGCCGATGCGCCCCTGCAGTTCCGCGACCAGTTCCTGCGCCAGGCTGCGGCCGCGCCGACGCAGGCGCTGCGCTCCCTCCGGCGCGGCGGACGCGGGCGTCGACACCGCCGTTCCTTCCGCCTCTGAAAGGTTGGCGTCAGGTGTGGCGGACGCGGCGGTAATCACCGTTGACAGCTTGGACATCGGCTCATAATAATCTTTTTCAGTTGTACGACGACATATAACACGGCATTCCGCTACGGAAGACAGGCCGCAACCCATAACCATGACGACAGAGACAACCCCGAACCCATCCCCGCGGACGCCGCAACGCCTGTCCCGCCTCCTGCTGACCGGCGCGGCCGGCGGACTCGGCACGGTGCTGCGCGAACGGCTGCGCGGCGCCGCCGACACGCTGCGCCTGTCCGATATCGCGCCGATGGCGCCGGCGGCCGGGCCGCACGAGGAGGTCGTGCCCTGCGACCTGGCGGACAAGGCGGCGGTGGACGCGCTGGTGCGCGGCGTCGACGCGATCGTGCATTTCGGCGGCGTCTCGGTCGAGCGGCCCTTCGAGGAAATCCTCGAAGCCAACATCCGCGGCACCTTCCACGTCTACGAGGCCGCGCGGCGCCACGGCGTGCGCCGGGTGGTGTTCGCCAGCTCCAACCATGTCATCGGCTTCCACAGGCAGACCGAACGCCTCGACGCCGACGCGCCGCGACGGCCGGACGGCTACTACGGCCTGTCGAAGTCCTACGGCGAGGACCTGGCCACCTTCTACTGCGACCGCTACGGCATCGAGACGGTCAGCATCCGCATCGGTTCCTCGTTCCCCGAGCCGCGCGACCGCCGGATGATGTCCACCTGGCTCAGCTACCGCGACCTGGACGACCTGGTGCGCCGCGCGCTCGTCACGCCCGGCGTCGGCCATACGGTGGTCTACGGCATGTCGGACAACCGCGACGTCTGGTGGGACAACCGCAAGGCGTCGGTGCTGGGCTTCGCGCCGCAGGACAGCTCGGAAATCTTCCGCGACCGGATCGAGGCCCAGCCGCCGCGCGCCCCGGACGACCCGGGCGCCGTCTACCAGGGCGGCGCCTTCACCCAGGCCGGCCCGTTCGGCGACTGAAGGCCCGCGCGATGGCGACCACCGGCCCGCGGGCCGCCGAACTGGTGCTGGATGCCCGCTGCGGCACCGGCGAGAGCCCGGTCTGGGACGCGCGCGAGCAGGCGCTCTACTGGGTGGACATCCCGGCGCGCCGCCTGCACCGCTGGGACGCCGCCACCGGCGCCGCGCGCCACTGGACCGCGCCGGAAATGATCGCCTGCATCGCCCGGGACGGCCAGGCGGACAACGCGGCCGGAGGCAGCGCGGGCACGGGCCCCGGCCCCTGGATCGCGGGCCTGGAGAGCGGCGTCTTCCGGCTCTCGCCGCGGGCCGACGGCACCCTGGACGCGCGGCCGCTCGCGACGGTCGCCCATGCCGCGCCGGGCATGCGCTTCAACGACGGCCGCTGCGACCGCCAGGGCCGCTTCTGGGCGGGCACGATGCTGATGGACATGGCGGCGGCGCGGTCCGTGGGGGCGCTCTACCGGTTCGACGGCGCGGCCCGCGGCCCGGCGCCGCTGCGGCCGCTGCTGCGCGACCTGATCGTGCCCAACGGCCTGGGCTTCAGCCCGGACGGCCGGACGATGTACCTGTCCGACTCGCATCCGCAGGTGCAGGCCGTCTGGGCCTTCGACTACGACACCGATACCGGCACGCCGTCCGGACGGCGCCTGTTCGTCGACATGCGCGACCTGCCGGGCCGGCCCGACGGCGCGGCGGTGGATGCCGACGGCTGCTATTGGATCTGCGGCAACGACGCCGGCCTGGTGCACCGCTTCACCCCCGACGGCCGGCTCGACCGGTCGCTGGCGGTGCCGGTGAAGAAACCGGCGATGTGCGCCTTCGGCGGGCCGGGCCTGGACACCCTCTTCGTCACCTCGATCCGCCCCGGCGGCACCGACCTGTCGGACCAGCCGCTGGCCGGCGGCGTGTTCGCGCTGCGGCCGGGCGTGCGGGGCCTGCCCGAGCCGGCCTTCGCGGGAGCCGCGCCGCCCTGACCCGGCATGGCGTGGAGCCGATGCCCTCCGCGTGCCGTTCATGCATTCCTTTCACCACACCAGAGACAACCCGAGAAACGAGGAAGACATGCGATACGAAACCAAGACGATCCGGACCCAGGCCGTCGCCGCCGCACTGGCTGCCTGCGCGGGCCTGCTGGCCCTGGCGCCGCTGCAGGCCGGCGCCACCGAATTCCGCTCCGCCGACATCCACCCCGACGGCTACCCGACGGTCGAGGCCGTCAAGTTCATGGGCGAGCGCCTCAAGGCGATCTCGGGCGGCAAGCACACGATCCGCGTCTACAACAACGGCGCCCTCGGCGGCGAGAAGGACGCCATCGAGCAGGCCAAGATCGGCGCGCTGGCGATGGTGCGCATCAATGCCGGCGCGATGAACAACATCTGCCCCGAGACGCTGGTGCCCACCCTGCCCTTCCTGTTCCGCTCGGTGGACCACCTGCACAAGGTGCTCGACGGCCCGGTGGGCGAGGAGATCCTCAAGTCCTGCGAGAAGCAGGGCTTCGTCGGCCTGGCCTTCTACGACAGCGGCTCGCGCTCGGTCTTCACCGCCAAGAAGCCGGTCAAGTCCATCGCCGACATGAAGGGCCTGAAGGTCCGGGTGCAGCAGTCGGACCTGTGGGTCGCCACCATCGAAGCCATGGGCGGCAACGCCACCCCGATGCCGCAGGGCGAGGTCTACACCGGCCTCAAGACCGGCCTGATCGACGCCGCCGAGAACAACTACCCCACCTACGAAAGCTCGCGCGCCTTCGAGGTCGCCAAGTTCTACACCCGCACCGAGCATTCGATGGCGCCGGAGATGCTGCTGTTCTCCAAGCGCGCATGGGACCGCCTGTCCGCCGAGGAGCAGGCGCAGGTCCGCCAGGCGGCCAAGGAGTCGGTGCCGCACATGCGCAAGCTGTGGGCCGAGCGCGAGAAGAAGTCCTTCGACATCGCCAAGGCCGGCGGCGCCGAGTTCTTCGACGTGGACAAGAAGCCGTTCCAGGCCGCGATGAAGCCGGTGTACGACCGCTTCATCACCGACGCGAAGCTCAAGGACCTGGTCAAGCGCGCGCAGGACACGCCCTGAGCGCGGGCCGGGCCGCCGCAAGGACTCCGTCCGGCGCGCGGCCCGCCTGCTCCGCCGCCGATCCCACGGCATGACAACGCTATCTTTTCGGTAGCTGGCAGCCAAGACAACGCCTGGGCCCCGGGCCTATTTCTCCCCTCCCACACCATGTACACCCGCCTCTGCCGCGCGCTCGCCCGCGCCTGCATGTGGCTGGGCATCTGCGGACTGGTGGCGCTGCTGTGCGCCGTCAGCTGGCAGGTGTTCGGCCGCTACGTCCTCAACAACACGCCCACCTGGGCCGAGAGCCTGGCGCTGCTGCTGGTGCTCTACGTCACCATGGCCGGCGTGGCGGTCGGCGTGCGCGACGCGGGCCACATCGGCCTGGAATCCTTCCTGGTGCTCGCGCCCGAGAGCGTGCGCCTCAAGATGGAATTCCTCATCCACGCGCTGGTGCTGCTCTTCGGCGTGGCGATGGCCTGGAGCTGCGCCTCTCTGGCCGTCTCGGTCTGGGACTACCGCCTGCCGACGCTGCCGCTCTCCGAAGGCTGGAAGTACCTGCCGGCGTCCGTCGCCGGCGTGCTGATCGCGATGTTCTCGGTCGAGCACATCATCGCCCTGGCGCGCGGCCGGGACGTCGAACCCTCCTGGAACTGAATCCCCCATGACGATCGCGCTCCTCATCCTCTGCGTGTCCTTCACGCTGCTGCTGCTGCTCGGCGTGCCGGTGGCCTTCGCCATCGGCCTGTCGGCCCTGGCCACCCTGCTCTACGAGGGCCTGCCCCTGGAGGTCGGCTTCCAGCAGATGACCTCGGGCATGAGCATCTTCTCGTTCCTGGCGATCCCGTTCTTCATCTTCGCGGGCGAGCTGATGCTCTACGGCGGCATCGCCGACCGCATCGTGGCGCTGGCCAAGAACCTGGTCGGCCATGTGCGCGGCGGCCTCGGCATGTCCAACGTGGTGGCCTGCACGCTGTTCGGCGGCGTCTCCGGATCGCCGGTGGCCGACGTGTCCGCCATGGGCGCGGTGATGATCCCGATGATGAAGAAGGAGGGCTACCACGCCGACTACGCGGTCAACGTGACCACGCACGCCGCCCTGGTCGGCGCGCTGATGCCCACCAGCCACAACCTGATCATCTATTCGCTGGCCGCGGGCGGCAAGGTCTCCATCGCGGCGCTGATCCTGGCGGCGCTGCTGCCGGCGGCGATCCTCACCGTCAGCAACCTGGCCGCGGCCTACCTGGTCGCGGTCAAGCGCGGCTACCCGGCCGGCAGCTTCCCGGGCTGGCAGATCGTGGGCCGTTCCTTCGCGGCGGCGCTGCCGGGGCTCTTCGTGGTGCTCCTGATCCTCGGCGGCATCCTGTCGGGCGTCTTCACCGCGACCGAGTCGGCCGCGGTGGCGGTGCTCTACGCGCTGGCGCTGACGGTGCTGGTCTACCGCAGCATGACGCGGGAGAACTTCATCAAGGCCGCCGCCAAGGCGGTGCGCACCACCGGCGTGGTGCTGCTGCTGATCGGCATCTCGACCACCTTCGGCTACCTGATCAGCCTCTACGGCGTGGCCGAGCTGACCGGGCGGATGCTCTCGGAGATCTCCACCACCCCGTGGATGATCTTCCTGATGATCAACGTGATCCTGTTCCTGCTGGGCACCTTCCTGGACATGGCCGCGACCATCCTGCTGTGCACGCCGATCTTCCTGCCCATCGCGCAGCAGTACGGCATGAGCTCGGTGCAGTTCGGCATCGTGCTGCTGCTCAACTGCGCGCTCGGGCTCAACACCCCGCCGGTCGGCACCACGCAGTTCGTCGGCTGCGCCATCGGCGGCGTCTCGGTCGGGCAGGTGATGCGCACCATCTGGCCCTTCTACGGCGCGCTGGTCTTCGCGCTGCTGCTGGTGACCTACGTGCCGGCGTTCTCGATGTGGCTGCCCGGCATGTTCATGGGCGTGCGCTGACGGCCTGCCGCCGGCCGGCCCGCCAGCGCGCACTGTCGCGGCCGTCCATGCGGCCCAGCAGTTCGCGCCACGGCGGCTGCATGCCGGAGCCGCCGACCCGGGCTTCGGGCAGCCGTACACCGGCCGCTCGCCCGCCAGCGCCTTCGCCAGCGGCAGGAATTCGCGCGTGCTGACGATCAGGCCCGGCAGGCAGAAGAGCGGCACGCCCGCGCCGCCGGCCTGCAGGCACACGGCGCCGTGCGCATGGGCAGAATGCGCCGGGCTTTCACCCCTCCCATCTCCCTCGCCGCCTCCGCCGCACTGGCGCCAGCGCGCGGCCAGGACGGCCAGGTCGCGGGCCTGCATCGTCGGCCAGCGCGATGCGGCCGGCAGGCCGATCGCGTCATGGCGCCCGGCGAAGGCATGCACGGGCAGCGGCATGGCCTCGCGGGGCGGAGAAGCTGTCGCATACGCGGTCGTCGACGCGCAACAGGGCCAGCGTGGACATAGGCGCATGGCCTGTGGCTGAACACCGGGGAACGCCGGACGGCGGACGCAGCCCGAGGGCTGCGGCGCGTCCGCCCGAATCGCGGCGCTCCTGCTGGCACGACGTTGCAGGAGGCCGGCCGTTCAATCGCGGATGGACTGCATCGCCCCCCGCTGCCCGCACCGCCTTCAGCCGAGCCGGGAGGCTGCGGCTCAATGCGTTTCGGCATCCAGCAATTGGTGGCCGCAGGATCGAATGGCATCGGCGGCCTCCGCGATGAGTCCGTTGACCAGCCCCAGCGCGCATCCCATCCGCTTGGCGATCTCGCGTTGGGTCAACCCCTCGATACGGTGGAACTCGAAGGCCTTGCGCGTGCGCTGCGGCAGGGCTGCCAACGCCCTGTCGATGGCCGCGATGACCTGGCGCTCGCACAGCCTGCGGTCGGGCGTGCCGCAAGCCCGCGTGTCGACCGTCTCGACGTCGATGTCGAAGCAGCGGTAAGCGGATTCCACGCGCAGGCGCCGGCAATGGTCCAGCGCCATGTTGCGCACCACCTGGCAGCAGTAGCCCATGGGGCGGTCCACGCTGCGCCCGCAGGAACCGTCCGCGATTCTCAGGTAGGCGTCCTGCAGTACGTCGTCCGCCAGTTCAGCGGTGGAAACGATCTTGCGAGCCACACGCCAGAGCTGCGCCCGGTTCTCGACGAACACCTCTGCGACTGCAGGGCCCGGGATTTCACAGGGAATTGCCGACATTCCAACCCTCTCCAAAACGAAGTCGAGCGCTCGGCCCTTGGCAATGTCAGCAGTCAGTGAATGATAATTATTAACAATTGCTGACGCAAAAGCGCTGTGGATTTGTCGTGGGGTCGGGCCGGAATGATAACGCCGACGCGCTGCCGTTCCGTGTCGTGCGGGCAGCTCTTTCAGCATCGTCCCCGCCGCCATCGGCGCGCGCCGCCCATGCGGTGGCGGCGGTGTAGGCCGAGGGCGCGGGCCATGCGCAAGCCTGCACGGACAGTCCCAGCAACGGGCCGTCCAGTCGCACTTCCAAGGGCATGCCGCCGATGCCTCCGCCATACCGAGGCCCGGCGCTGATGGAGACATCGCCGAGATGCACCGCCACACCCCGTCCGAGGCATTTGAGCACCACCTCCTTGGCCGTCCGCAGCGTGAGATCGCACCACGTCGGCGGCCTGATGGAAACGTCGTGCGCGTGCGACTTCGCCGAGCGACAGCACGGCCCAATCCTGCGCGGGCGGGGGCTCGTCGATGGCGAGGGACAGCATCCATGTCCGGATGCCTGCCGGGATGGCGCACGGCGCCGGAATCGCGGAGGACATACCCAACCCGCATCAGGCGCACAGAGGGGTCTTCGCAGGCGCGACGGCTGGAGTCGCGAACCGGCCCGCCATGGCGGATCGACTGCCGCCGTCGCTCGCCGGGCCATCCGTCTTCATCAGCGAGGCAGCGATGACGCTTCCGATTTCGCCGCTGCGCACCGCCGTGACCGAC
>JAKOND010000072.1 GCA_022702125.1 Burkholderiaceae bacterium | reverse complement strand
GGGGGGGGAACGGGAGCGGAACGGAGCGGGCGGGCCGGGGCGGATTCAGACGCTCAGGTACGCCCGGCGCACCGCGTCGTTGGCGGCCAGCTCCTCCATCGGCGCGTGGTAGCGGATCTGGCCCTTCTCCAGCACGTAGGCGCGGTCGGAGACCAGCTCCGCGAAGTGCATGTTCTGCTCCGACAGCAGGATGCTCACGCCCTGGTCCTTGAGCGCCAGGATCATCTGCGCCATCTGCTCGACGATGACCGGCGCCACGCCCTCGGACGGCTCGTCGAGCAGCACCAGGTAGGGGTTGCCCATCAGGGTGCGGGCGACGGTCAGCATCTGCTGCTCGCCGCCGCTCATCCGGCCGCCGGGGCGGTTCGGCATCTCGCCGAGGTTGGGGAAGAGCGCGAACAGCTTCTCGGGCGTCCAGAGCGGCGCGGGCGCGCCGTCGTCCCAGGCGCGCGCCGGCTGGCGGCCGACCTCCAGGTTCTCCATCACCGTCAGGTCGGTGAACACGCGCCGGTCCTCGGGCACGAAGCCCAGGCCGCGCCGGGCGGCGTGGTAGGACTCGGCGCGCGAGATGTCCTGGCCGCGGAAGACGATGCGCCCGCGCCGCTTGGCCAGCATGCCCACCAGCGCCTTGAGCGTGGTGGACTTGCCCGCGCCGTTGCGGCCCATGAGCGCCACCACCTCGCCGCGCCGCACCTCCAGGTCCACGTCGTAGAGGATCTGCGCCGCGCCGTACCAGGCGCACAGGCCGCGCGCCTCCAGCAGCAGCTCGGCGCCGGCGGCCGGCGGGGCCGTCGCGGCGCCGGTCGCGGGAATGTCGGACAGGGTCGCCGGGGACATCACGCCACCTCCTGCGGTGCGGTTGCGGCGGCCGGGGCGGCGGCCCGCTTCTTCTCGAAGGTCTTGCCGGTGCCGAAGTAGACCTCCTGCACCCTGGGGTGGTCGCGGATCTCCAGCGGCCGGCCCTCGGCGATCAGGCGGCCGCGCGCCAGCACGATCATCCGGTCGGCGTAGGCGAAGACCACGTCCATGCTGTGCTCGGTGAAGAGCACCGCCATGCCCCGGTCGATCACCAGTTGCTTGGTGAGCGCCATCAGGTCGTTGCGCTCCCTGGGCGCCATGCCGGCGGTGGGCTCGTCCATCAGCAGCAGCTTCGGGTCGTTGGCCATGGCGATGGCCAGCTCCACCCGCTTGACGTCGCCGTAGGCCAGCACGCTGCAGGGCCGGTCGGCCTGGGCCTTCATGCCGACCTGGTCGAGCAGCGCCAGCGCGTCGTCGCGCCGGTGGTCGGCCGCGCGGCGCAGCATCGAGAACAGCCGGCCGTCCTGCGACAGCAGCGCCATCTGCACGTTCTCGGCCACGGTGAGCGAGGCGAAGGTCTCGGCGATCTGGAAGGTGCGGCCCACGCCCCGGCGCCAGATCTCGCGCGGCCGCAGGCCGACGAGCTCCTGGCCTTCGAGCCTGATCGAGCCGGCGTCGGCCCGCAGCTGGCCGTTGACCATGTTGAAGGTGGTGGACTTGCCGGCGCCGTTGGGGCCGATCAGCGCCAGCAGCTCGCCCTTGGCGAGGGCGAAGTCGATGCCGTCGACGGCGCGCACGCCGCCGAAGGACTTGCCGAGTCCGGACACGGTGAGCAGGCTCATGGGGTTCCTTTCGCGCGGGGCGCCGGGGGGATCGCGGGCGGCGGGACGGCATTCATGCGCGCGTCCCCGTGCCCATCAGCGCGGCGCCCGAGGCCGCGCCCGGGGCGGCGGGCGCCGCATGCGCGGCGGCGACGGCGGCCGCGCGCTCGTCGCGCTCCAGGCGGCGCTCGCGCCGGCCGTCGAAGACCTGCCGCACCGCGCCGGCGATGCCCTGCGGGAACAGCAGCACCAGCAGCAGGATGATCCCGCCGAGCACCGCGCGCCAGTAGTCGGTGCCGCGCGCCACGCTGTCGTGCAGCCAGGTGAAGGTGACCGCGCCCACCAGCGGGCCGGCCAGCGTCTGCAGGCCGCCGAGCAGCACCATCACCAGGCCGTCCACCGAGCGCCCGACGCTCATCGCCTCGGGCGAGATGCTGCCCTTGGAGAAGGCGAAGAGCGCGCCCGCCAGCCCCGCCACCGCGCCGGCGACGACGAAGGCGGCCCACTGCACGCGCTTGACGTCGATGCCGATGGCGTCGGCGCGCAGCGGCGAGTCGCGCCCGGCGCGCATCGCGTAGCCGAAGGGCGCGAACAGCATGCGCCGCAGCAGCCACACGCCGCCCGCGACCAGCGCCAGGGTCAGCAGGTAGTAGGCGCCGCGCTCCGACAGCCAGCCCGCGGGCCAGACGCCGGTCAGGCCGTTGCTGCCGCCGGTGAAGGCGTCCCACTGGTAGGCGACGGCCCAGGCGATCTGCGCGAAGGCGAGCGTGAGCATCGCCAGGTACACGCCCGAGAGCCGCACCGCGAACCAGCCGAAGACCAGCGCGCCCGCCGCCGCCACCAGCGGCGCGGCCACGAGCGCCGCCTCCATCGGCCAGCCGGCGGCGCGCACCAGCAGCGCCGCGCCGTAGGCGCCCAGCCCGAAGTACGCCGCATGGCCGAAGGAGTGCATGCCGCCCGGCCCCATGATGAAGTGCAGGCTGGCGGCGAAGAGCGCCGCGATCAGCAGGTCGATGCCCAGCACCGTGGCGTAGGGCGCGTCGGCGGTGGCCGCCGGCAGCGCCGCCAGCAGCAGGAACAGCACCGCGCCGGCCACGACCGCGCCGGTGCCCGGGCGCCGCAGCGGCGCCTCGGCCGGGCCGGCGTTGCGGCTCGCGCCCTGCGGCCGGCCCAGCAGGCCCCAGGGCCGCCACACCAGCACCACCGCCATCACCAGGAATTCGACCACCAGCGTGAGCTTGGAGAACGAGATGCTCACGCCCAGGATGTCCACCACGCCGAGCCAGATGCAGACCGCCTTGAGTTCCGCGATCAGCAGCGCCGCGACGAAGGCGCCCGGGATCGAGCCCATGCCGCCGACCACCACCACCACGAAGGCCGAGCCGATGGTGTTGAGGTCCATCTCCAGCGTGGCCGGCTCGCGCGGCAGCTGCAGCGCGCCGCCCAGGCCCGCCAGCAGCGCGCCCAGCGCGAAGACGGCGGTGAAGAGCCAGGCCTGGTTGACGCCGAGCGCGCCGACCATCTCGCGGTCCTGGGTGGCGGCGCGCACCAGCGTGCCCCAGCGGGTCTTGGTGAGCAGCAGCCACAGCAGGCCGAGCACCGCCGGCCCGACCACGATCAGGAACAGGTCGTACGACGGGAAGCGCCGGCCCAGGATGTCCACCGCGCCGCGCAGGCCGGGCGCGCGCGGGCCGAGCAGCTCCTCCGGCCCCCAGAGCCACAGCGCGGCGTCCTTGATGACCAGCACCAGCGCGAAGGTCGCCAGCAGCTGGAACAGCTCGGGCGCCTTGTAGATGCGGCGCAGCAGCAGCACCTCGACCAGCGCGCCCAGCACGCCCACGCCCAGCGCCGACAGCGGCAGCGCGATCCAGAAGCCGGCGCCGTCGCCCCAGCCGCCGATGCGCTCCACCAGCGTGTAGGCCAGGTAGGTGCCGACCATGAAGAAGGAGCCGTGGGCGAAGTTGACGATGCGGGTCACGCCGAAGATCAGCGACAGCCCGGCGCCGACCAGGAAGAGCGAGGACGCGCCCGCCAGCCCGTTGAGCAGCTGGACGACGAAGCCGGAGAAATTCATGGGGTCATCCTGTGCGGGAAGGGCCGGGGCGGTCGGGGGGTCGCGATGGATGCGGGACCCGGCGGGCAACCCTGGCTATTGCTACGATTTGAATAGCTGCAAGCCAAGGTGGAATGCCGGCCGGGTCCGGTTTTCATGCAGGATCAGTCGGCTGGCCGCAGCTTCTTGACTTCGTCGTCGCCCGGCTGGAACTTCGCGCCGTCGAGGTAGCGGTAATCGACCATCGCGCCCTTGCCGCCCTCGTTCTTCGTCTTGCCGACGTAGGCGCCCATGGTCGACTGGTTGTCCTGCGGGCGGTAGGTGATGCGGCCGAAGGGCGTCTCCACCGGCAGGCCCTTGAAGGCGGCGACGAGCTTCTCGGTGTCGGTGCCGCCGGCCTTCTGGATGCCGGCCGCGATCGACTTGAT
>JAKOND010000060.1 GCA_022702125.1 Burkholderiaceae bacterium | reverse complement strand
ACCACAGCATCCCGCGCTGGCCCGCCAACTACTGGCGCGAGCCGCAGGTGCCGCCCGGGGCGCGGGTGGTGATCTTCCACGGCGAATGCAATCCGCCGGATGCCCTGGTCGGCCAGCGGAACCGGCGCTTCCGCCATATCCGGCCCGCCGGCTGGATCGCGCAGCACTGGCATGCCTGACCACTCCTGACGCCCTATCGGCGTGCGGCCATCGCCTGCCGGCCGCGCGACTAGGCGGACAATCCTGGCGCCGGGGCTAGGCAGGATCGGGGCGAAGCGCCACGGTGCGCCAGAGCACCGTGCCTGCGCATCCCCATTGGGCGAAATACATCGCGCTGCCGACGCTGTGCCACAGCTTCGGGTCCTGCCGCGCCACGATGCGCGGCGCCACCGCGAACTCGGACAGCAAGGCGAGCAGCAGGCCCGCCAGCACGAAACCCAGGAGCGGCGCGGCCCAGTGCGCCATCGCGGTCTCGCCGCGCGAGCGGGAGGCCGCCAGCAGGAGGACACCGCACGCCACCGACACCCAGGTCTGCGCGGTGAAGAGCCGGGCCGCGGTGTTGCCGGCCAGCGCCGGCGACGGCAGGTGCGCGAAAAGCAATGGCACCACCAGGAATCCGATGGTCGTCAGGCTGCCCCACCAGAGGGCGGCCACCAGGGCGGGAAATCGATGTCTCATGGCCGAATGCCCGGAACGACGGCGATGCGCAGCCGGTTCAAAGGTAGCGGACCGCGACGATCTCATAGTGCCGCACGCCGCCCGGCGCCTGCACCTCGGCGGTGGCGCCCTCTTCCTTGCCGATCAGCGCGCGGCCGATCGGGCTGGACACGTTGATCAGGCCGAGCTTCAGGTCGGCCTCGTCCTCGCCCACGATCTGGTAGGTGACCTTGTCGCCGGAATCCTCGTCTTCCAGGTCCACGGTGGCGCCGAAGACCACCCGGCCGCCCGCGTCGAGCTGCGTGGGATCGATGATCTGGGCCGCCGACAGCTTGCCCTCGATCTCCTGGATGCGGCCCTCGATGAAGCCCTGGCGGTCCTTGGCGGCGTCGTATTCGGCGTTCTCGCTCAGGTCGCCCTGGGCGCGGGCTTCGGCGATGGCGCCGATGACCCAGGGACGGTCCACGGTCTTGAGGCGGTGCAGTTCTTCCTTCAGCTTTTCGGCGCCGCGCTTGGTGATGGGGAGGGTAGCCATGTTTTTTTCACTCCAGAAAACGAAACCGCCGGACGGAGCCGTCCGGCGGTGGTGGTGTACAGGGGGCGGTGCGGGCGATCAGACCAGCGTCCGCCCGGTCAGCCGGCCCAGGATGGCCAGCGGACTCGCCTGGGGATTGTATTGTCTGTCCGCCGGCAGGTGCAGGGTCTGTTCCATCATGAACTGTCCGGACATCACCGCATGCGGCGTCTGGTCCGAGAAGCAGACCCAGGCCGAACCGGCGGCGAAGGGCACCGTCCGCTGGGGGGCCTCCTGCTGGTAGCGCGCGTCGGACTTCATCGCGTCGTGCAGCTGCAGCATCAGGTGGTCGTATTCGCTGCGCAGCGACTTGGTCACCCGCAGCATGCGCAGCAGCCGCGCCTGCAGGGGCGAATAGCGCTTGACGGTGGGCAGGAAACGCCGGGCGACGTCCTCGAAAGGTTCGCCCACGCGCCAGGTGCGCGGCACGCCCGCCGGGTTGACGTTGGCGAAGACGCGCAGGATGCGTTCGCCGTAGTTGGGCCGCGACGGGAAGGCGTCCACATGCAGGCGCCGGTCGTCGGCGCGCCAGGACTGCTGCCGGGATTCGACCTGCGCGGGACGGTAGCTGGTGGGGGCGATCCGCAGCGCGGGCACGTATTGGGGCAGCATGGCGTGGATCAGGCCCAGCGCGTCGGCGCGGAAACGGCCGACCATCGCGGCGAGCGTGGCCTGGACCTGCGCGTCGCCCGCGGCGCCCTTGAGCTGCCCCTGCGCGTCGAGGCTGATGTTGCGCACGTCCGGCAGGAGAACATCGGGCCGCAACAGCGCCTGCTCCTGCGGGGACAGGGGGAAGGCCAGATTGGGGAAGTAGAGCACCTTGCCGGCCTCCAGGGCCGCCGTCCAGTGCGCGTCGTGGCGCGCGCCCTTCCAATCGGCCAGGTCGAGGGTCACGATCGGATCTTGCATCGGCTTGTCTTGCATGCGGCTATTGTGCGTCCGCGCGGCCGGCGGTGCCTGGAGCGGAATCATGCCGAAACCACCTTGCCGGACTGTCTGCCTACACTCACCGCTCCATGCATGCCGTCCCTGCGCTTCCACGAAAGGATCGGCGCTTTCGTCTCGTGCCTGTGCCACCTGCCTCCACCATGCCCACACCCCTTCCCCGCGGCATTGCCATACCCCTGCGACGACGATCCGCCCTGTTCGGCGCCCTGGGCCTGTTCGCCTTGCCCGCGACACGCCCGGCCGCCGTCGCCGCGACCCCGCCTTCGCCCTCCGATTCCTGGCCCGATGCCCTGCAAGTGCCCGGAGGCGTCGCACGGCTGTCGCTGGGCCCGGCGGCCCGGAGACCGGCCGCCCGCAGCGCGGACGTGCCGTTGCTGGTGCTGGGCGATGCGATCGAATGGACCGCGCTGGTCGGCATTCCGCTGGCGACCGCGCCGGGCACGGCCCGCATCTCCGTCCAGGATGCCGAAGGCCGCTGGCAGCCGCTGGAATACGGGGTGGCCGCCAAGCGCTACAGCGAACAGCGCTTGAAGGTCGCCCCCGGCACCGTGGACCTGTCGCCGGCGGACACCGCACGCTACGAGCGCGAGCGGGTGCATCTGGCATCGGTCGCCGCCACCTTCACCGAACCGCTGCCGCAGGCATTGCGCATGCAGGCGCCGGTCCCGGGACGGCGATCGAGCTCCTTCGGCCTGCGGCGCGTGTTCAACGGCCAGGCGCGCAATCCGCACAGCGGCATGGACATCGCCGCCGCCACCGGCACGCCGGTGCTGGCGCCCTTGCCGGCCCGGGTGATCGATACCGGCGACTACTTCTTCAACGGCAACACGGTATGGCTGGACCACGGCGGCGGCCTGCTCGGCATGATGTGCCACCTGAGCGCGATCGATGTGCGGCCGGGCGACACGCTGCGCACCGGCGACCGCCTGGGCGCCGTCGGTGCGACCGGCCGGGTGACCGGGCCGCACCTGCACTGGTCTGTCAGCCTGAACCGCGCGATGGTGGATCCGGCGCTGTTCCTGGTCGCCTGACGCCTCGGAGCTTCAGAAGCTTGCGCGAGGGCAGGCGCGATCCCGACGCGCTGGAAACGACGACGGCCCGCCGTTTCGGCGGGCCGTCGTCATCGGACCTGGACCAGATGACCCGGCGGCATGCCGGGCCTGGACCGATCAGGAAGCGGCCAGCTGCGCGTGCAGCTCCTGGACCGAGTAGACATCCAGGTTGTCCACGTAGCGCATGCCTTCGACCGCCGCCTCGGCGCCGAACAGCGTGGTGAAGGTCGTCACCCGCGCCAGCAGCGACGAGGTGCGGATCGCGCGCGAATCGGCGATCGCGTTGCGGCGCTCTTCCACGGTATTGACGACCATCACGATCTCGTTGTTCTTGATCATGTCGACCACGTGCGGCCGGCCTTCGGTCACCTTGTTGACCACCTCCACCGCGATGCCCGCGGCGGCGATGGCGGCGGCGGTGCCCTTGGTCGCCACCAGCGTGAAGCCCTGGTCCACCAGCTGGCGCGCGATTTCCACGGTGCGCGGCTTGTCGCTGTTCTTGACCGTCAGGAACACCTTGCCCGACTTCGGCAGCTTGGTGCCGGCGCCGAGCTGCGACTTCACGAAGGCTTCGCCGAAGGTCTTGCCCACGCCCATCACCTCGCCGGTGGACTTCATCTCCGGTCCGAGGATGGTGTCCACGCCCGGGAACTTCACGAAGGGGAAGACGGCTTCCTTGACGCTGAAGTACGGCGGCGTGACTTCTTCGGTGATGCCCTGCTGCGCCAGCGTCTGGCCGGCCATGCAGCGCGCGGCCACCTTGGCCAGCTGGATCCCGGTGGCCTTGCTCACGAAGGGCACGGTCCGCGAGGCGCGCGGGTTGACTTCCAGCACGTAGATCACGTCTTGGCCGTCCTTCTCCTGGATGGCGAACTGCACGTTCATCAGGCCGACCACGTTGAGCGCGCCGGCCATCGCGGCCGACTGGCGCTTGAGTTCGTCGACGGTGGCCTTCGAGAGGTAGTACGGCGGCAGCGAGCAGGCCGAGTCGCCCGAGTGCACGCCCGCCTGCTCGATGTGCTCCATCACGCCGCCGATGAAGGTCTTGCCGTCCGGGTCGCGCAGGCAGTCCACGTCGCATTCGATGGCGTCGTTGAGGAAGCGGTCGAGCAGCACCGGCGAGTCGTTGCTGACCTTGACCGCCTCGCGCATGTAGCGCTCCAGGTCGCGCTGCTCGTGCACGATCTCCATCGCCCGGCCGCCCAGCACGTAGCTGGGGCGCACCACCAGCGGGTAGCCGAGTTGGGACGCCTTCTCCAGAGCCTCGGCCTCGGTGCGCGCGGTGGCGTTGGGCGGCTGGCGCAGGCCCAGGTCGTGGAGCAGCTTCTGGAAGCGTTCCCGATCCTCGGCCGCGTCGATCATGTCGGGGCTGGTGCCGATGATCGGCACGCCGTTGGCTTCGAGGTCGAGCGCGAGCTTGAGCGGCGTCTGGCCGCCGTACTGCACGATCACGCCGACCGGCTTTTCCTTGTCGACGATCTCCAGCACGTCTTCCAGCGTCAGCGGCTCGAAGTACAGGCGGTCGGAGGTGTCGTAGTCGGTGGAGACCGTCTCGGGATTGCAGTTGACCATGATGGTCTCGTAGCCGTCCTCGCGCATCGCCAGCGCGGCGTGCACGCAGCAGTAGTCGAACTCGATGCCCTGCCCGATCCGGTTCGGCCCGCCGCCGAGCACCATGATCTTCTTGTTGGACGTCGGCTCGGCCTCGCACTCGTCCTCGTAGGTCGAGTACATGTAGGCGGTGTCGGTCGCGAACTCGGCCGCGCAGGTGTCGACCCGCTTGTAGACCGGGCGCACGCCCAGCGCGATGCGCTTCTGGCGGATCGCGGTGTCGGTGGTCTTGAGCTGACGCGCCAGGCGGCGGTCCGAGAAGCCCTTCTTCTTGAGCGCGAGCAGGGTGTCCCGGTCGATGTCGTCGAGCGACTTCGTCTCCAGTTCCAGCTCGATCTTCACGATCTCCTCGATCTGCACCAGGAACCAGGGGTCGATCTTGGTCAGCGCGAAGACCTCGTCCACCGACAGGCCCATCGCGAAGGCGTCGCCCACGTACCAGATGCGCTCGGGGCCGGGTTCGCCGAGTTCCTTCTCCAGCACCTCGCGGTCCTGGGTCTTCTCGTTGAGGCCGTCCACGCCCACTTCCAAGCCGCGCAGGGCCTTCTGGAAGGATTCCTGGAAGGTCCGGCCCATGGCCATGACCTCGCCGACCGACTTCATCTGCGTCGTCAGGCGGCTGTCGGCGGTCGGGAACTTCTCGAACGCGAAACGCGGGATCTTGGTGACCACGTAGTCGATGCTGGGCTCAAAGCTCGCCGGGGTCGCGCCGCCGGTGATGTCGTTGCGCAGCTCGTCGAGGGTGTAGCCCACCGCCAGCTTGGCCGCGACCTTGGCGATCGGGAAGCCGGTGGCCTTGGAGGCCAGCGCGGAGGAGCGCGAGACGCGCGGGTTCATCTCGATGACGACCATGCGGCCGTCCTGCGGATTGATCGAGAACTGCACGTTCGAGCCGCCGGTGTCCACGCCGATCTCGCGCAGCACGGCCAGCGAGGCGTTGCGCAGGATCTGGTATTCCTTGTCGGTCAGCGTCTGGGCCGGGGCCACGGTGATCGAGTCGCCGGTGTGCACGCCCATCGGGTCCAGGTTCTCGATGGAGCAGACGATGATGCAGTTGTCCGCCTTGTCGCGGACCACTTCCATCTCGTACTCCTTCCAGCCGAGCAGCGATTCCTCGATCAGCAGCTCGTTGGTGGGCGAGGCCTCCAGGCCGCGCTTGCAGATGGTCTCGAACTCCTCGGCGTTGTAGGCGATGCCGCCGCCGGTGCCGCCGAGGGTGAAGCTGGGCCGGATCACCGTCGGGAAGCCGACCGATTTCTGCACGCCCCAAGCTTCGTCCATGCTGTGCGCGATGCCGGAGCGCGCCGAGCCCAGGCCGATCTTGGTCATCGCGTCCTTGAACTTCAGCCGGTCCTCGGCCTTGTCGATGGCCTCGGGCGTGGCGCCGATCAGCTCGACCTCGTACTTGTCGAGCACGCCGTGGTGCCACAGGTCGAGCGCGCAGTTCAGCGCCGTCTGTCCGCCCATGGTGGGCAGGATGGCGTCGGGGCGCTCCTTTGCGATGATCTTCTCGACCGTCTGCCAGGTGATGGGCTCGATGTAGGTGACGTCGGCCGTGGCCGGGTCGGTCATGATCGTCGCGGGGTTGCTGTTGATCAGGATGACCTTGTAGCCCTCCTCGCGCAGGGCCTTGCAGGCCTGCACGCCGGAGTAGTCGAACTCGCAGGCCTGGCCGATGATGATCGGGCCGGCGCCGATGATGAGGATGCTCTTGAGATCGGAACGCTTAGGCATTCTTCTGTCCTTGTTGGTGGTTCTGCATCAGCGTGGTGAAGCGGTCGAACAGGTAGGCGATGTCGTGCGGGCCGGGCGAGGCTTCCGGGTGGCCCTGGAAGCAGAACGCCGGCCGGTCGGTGCGGGCCAGGCCCTGCAGCGTGCCGTCGAACAGGCTGGTGTGGGTGGCGCGCAGGTTGGCGGGCAGGGTCTTCTCGTCGACCGCGAAGCCGTGGTTCTGGCTGGTGATCGAGACGCGGCCGTTGTCGTGGTCCTTGACCGGATGGTTGGCGCCGTGGTGGCCGAACTTCATCTTGTAGGTCCGGGCGCCCGAGGCCAGCGCCATCAGCTGGTGCCCCAGGCAGATGCCGAAGGTCGGGATGCCGGCGTCGATGATCTCGCGCGCGGCGGCGATGGCGTAGTCGCAGGGTTCCGGGTCGCCGGGGCCGTTGGCCAGGAAGACACCGTCCGGGTTCATCGCCATCACCTCGGCCGCGCTGGTCCGCGCCGGCACCACGGTGATGCGGGCGCCGCGCTCGGCGATCATGCGCAGGATGTTCTTCTTGACGCCGTAGTCGAAGCAGACGACATGGAAGCGCGCGTCTTCCAGCGTGCCGTAGCCCGGCGTGCCGTCGGCGCGGGACAGCTTCCATTCGGTCTGGGTCCAGGCGTACGGCTGCTCGACGGACACCGTCTGGGCCAGGTCCAGGCCGGCCATGCTGGGCGCGGCCCGTGCGGCGGCGATGGCGCGGTCGATGGCGGCCTGGTCGGCCGCTTCGCCTTGCGCCAGGCCCAGGATGCAGCCGTTCTGCGCGCCCTGGGTGCGCAGGTGGCGGGTGAGCTTGCGGGTGTCGATGCCGGCGATGCCGACGGTGCCTTCGCGCGCCAGGTATTCGGACAGCGTGGCGGTCTTGCGGAAGTTGGACGCGACCTGCGGCAGGTCCTTGATGATCAGTCCTGCGGCAAAGACCTTGTCGGCTTCGACATCCTCGTCGTTGACCCCGTAGTTGCCGATGTGCGGATACGTGAGCGTCACGATCTGCTGGCAGTAGCTGGGGTCGGTGAGGATTTCCTGGTAGCCGGTCATGGCGGTGTTGAACACCACCTCGCCGACGGTGGAGCCGGCGGCTCCGATCGAAATGCCGACGAAGACCGTGCCGTCTGCAAGCGCCAGGATGGCGGGCGGGAAAGATGCCTTGAGAGACGAAAGCACTGGGTTCTCCGGATGGTTACGGTCGCCCGGAGCCGGCCGGGCCGGGAAGGCCTGGAGGCTGCTTGTTGGTTGGGGGAGTTTGCTTCGCTTGCGACCGGGCGACGCGATTGAGGGAAAGCCCCCGATTATACCGCCCGTGTCCAGGACTTTTCGCGGACGGGCGGCAAAGGCCGCCCGGCGCCACGTACCGGCCCGTGTCGGCCGGCTCCTACATCGCGGGCCGGGCCCCGACCGATCGCACGGGGGACGGTCACCCGCCGGACGGCTACCGCCCCGCCCCGCTGGCATGCAGGCAGATCGCCGCGGCCGCGCCCACGTTCAGCGATTCCTCCCCGCCCGGCTGCGCGATCCGGATGCGGTGCGCGGCGCGCGCTTCCAGGGCAGGCGAGACGCCCTGCCCTTCGTGGCCCATCACCCAGGCGCAGGGCCAGGGCAGCGCAGCACGGTGCAGCAGGCTGCCGCCGTGCGAACTGGTCACCAGCAGGGGCAACTCCAGCGCGTCGAGATCCTGCTCCGAGAGCGCCTCGACCAGCCGCAGGTTGAAATGCGCGCCCATGCCGGCGCGCAGCACCTTGGGGCTCCAGAGCGCCGCCGTGCCCTTGAGCGCCAGCACCTGCGCGAAACCGAAGGCCGACGCGCTGCGCAGGATGGAGCCGACGTTGCCGGCGTCCTGCACCCGGTCGAGCACGACCGCGGCCTGGCCGGCAGCCACGACCGGCGCATCCGGCAGGTCGATCACGAAACCCATCGGCGCAGGTGACTCCAGGCCGCTGATGTCGGCGACCAGGGCGTCGGCGATCACTATGTTTCTAGGAGCAGCCTGCGTATATTCCGCCTTCGCTCCGGGCCAGAAAGACTCCGCGAAAACCGCGATCGACGGACGCCATCCGCGCTGCAGCGCCGCCCGGCACAGATGGTCGCCCTCCAGCCAGATCCGGCCCTGGCGCCGGTAGGCGGCGCTGTCCTGCGACAGGCGCCGCAGGTCCTTGACGAGCGGGTTGTCGCGCGATCGGATGGAAACGACGTCCTGGGAAGTCACGAACGGTCCTGGGTCACGGCGAAGGACGCTTCGCCGACGGGTGGAGGAAAAGCGCCGTTCCGCAGCGACGCCAGCCGGTCGGCCTCGCGCACCGGCGCGAACGAGCGCCGGTGCTGCGGGCACGGGCCATGGCGGCGCAGGGCCTCCATGTGCACCGCGGTGCCGTAGCCCTTGTGGGCATCGAAGCCGTAGGCCGGGTACTCGCGGTGGAAGTCGACGCACCAGCGGTCGCGGTGGACCTTGGCCAGGATGGAGGCGGCGGATATCGCCGGCACCAGCGCGTCGCCGCCGATGATCGGCTCGGCCAGCACGTCCAGCACCGGCACGCGGTTGCCGTCCACCAGCACCCGGCCCGGTCGCAGGCGCAGGCCCTGCACCGCCCGCTGCATCGCCAGCATGGTGGCCTGCAGGATGTTGAGCCGATCGATCTCCTCGACGCTGGCCTCGGCGACGGCGCAGCACAACGCCCGGGCGCGGATCTGGTCGTAGAGCGCCGCGCGCCGCGCCGGCGTGAGCCTCTTCGAATCGTCCAGCCCCTCGATCGGGTCGCGGGCGTCCAGGATCACCGCGGCCGCCACCACCGGGCCGGCCAGCGGGCCGCGGCCCGCCTCGTCGACGCCGGCCTGCAGGCCGTGCAGGGTTTCGTTCCACCAGGCCAGGGGCGCCTGGCGCGCGGGACGGTCAGCGGTCGGCGGCATGGATCACGCGGTCGATGGCCTCGGCGGCCAGGGTGGGGGTATCGCGGCGCAGGTCCGCATGGAGCGCGGCGAAGCGCTGCCGCAAGGCCGCGACGCGCGCGCGGGCCGCGTCGGACGGTTCGAGCCAGGCCAGCAGCTCGTCGGCCAGCGCCTGCGGGCGGGCCCGGTCCTGCATCAGCTCAGGCACGACGAATTCGCCGCACAGGATATTGGGCAGCGACAGCCAGGGCTGCAGCTGCTTGGGCGCCATGATCTTCCAGGTCAGCCAGTTGACCCGGTAGGACACCACCATCGGCCGCTGGAACAGCGCGGCCTCCAGCGTGGCGGTGCCGCTGGCGATCAGCGTGGCGTCGCAGGCGGCCAGCACCGCGTGCGACCGGCCGTCGACCACCAGCGTCGCGTCGGCGACGCCGGATGCCGCCAGCGCCCGCACGATCCGCTCCCGCAATGCCGGCACGGCCGGAACCACGAAGCGCACGCCGGGCATCGCCTGGCGCACCCGGCGGGCCGCCTCGAAGAACAGCGCGGCCAGCTGATGGATCTCCGACGCCCGGCTGCCCGGCAGGATCGCGACCACGGTGGCATCGTCCGGCAGGCCCAGCGCGGCCCGGGCCGCGGCGCGGTCGGGCACCGGCGGAATCACGCTCGCCAGCGGATGGCCCACGTAGCTGGCGGCCACGCCGTGCCGGGCCAGCAATGCCGGCTCGAACGGGAACACGCACAGCACATGGTCGCAGCTCCTCTGCAGCTTCCGCACCCGCTCCGGCCGCCAGGCCCAGAACGACGGCGAGACGAAATGCACCGTCGGAATCCCACCGGCGCGCAATGCCGCTTCCAGGTCGAGATTGAAATCAGGCGCGTCCACGCCGATGAACACGTCGGGCCGGTCGGCCCGCAGCAGGCGGTCGCGCAACTGGTTGCGCACGGCGAGCAGGCCGCGGTAGTGCCGCAGCACCTCGACATAGCCGAAGACCGACAGCCGCTCGCTCGGCCACCAGGCCTCGAAGCCGCGCTGCTGCATCTGCGGGCCGCCGATGCCGGCCGCGCGGGCCGCCGGCCAGCGCTGCCGCACGCCGTCGAGCAGCAGGCCGGCGAGCAGGTCGCCGGACACCTCGCCGGCCACCATCGCCAGGCGCGGAGCGTCCGACCGGGACATCGATGCCGGCGGCATGGGGGTCAGCGGGCGATGCCGCGTTCGGCGGATGCGAGGAAGTCGGTCATCGCCCGCGCATCGGCATCGGCCTCGGGCATGTCCTGCGCCAGCGCGGCGATCTGCGCGCGCGCATCGTCCAGCGTCCGGCCCTGGCGGTAGAGCAGCCGGTGCATCTGCTTGACCGCCGCGATGCGCGCGGCCGAGAAGCCCCGGCGGCGCAGGCCGACCAGGTTGAAGCCGCGGACCGCCAGCGGATTGCCGTCGGCCAGCATGAAGGGCGGAACGTCCTGCGACACCGCGCTGGCGAAACCGATCATCGCGTGCGCGCCCACCTTCACGAATTGGTGGATGCCGGTCAGCCCGCCCACGGTCACCCAGTCGCCCAGGTGCACATGGCCCGCCAGCGTGGTGTTGTTGGCCAGGGTGGTGTGGTCGCCGACATGGCAGTCGTGGGCGATGTGGGTGTAGGCCATGATCCAGTTGTCGTGGCCGACCCGCGTCACCCCGCCGGCCTGCGGCACGCCGAGGTTGAAGGTGCAGAACTCGCGGATGGTGTTGCGGTCACCGATGACCAGCTCGGTCGGTTCGCCCGCGTACTTCTTGTCCTGCGGGACCGCGCCGATCGAGTTGAACGCGAAGATCGTGTTGTCGCGCCCGATGGTGGTGCGGCCGTCGATGACGCAGTGCGCCCCGACCGAGGTGCCGGCGCCGAGCGCGACATGCGGGCCGACGATGCTGTAGGGTCCGACGCTGGCGGCCGGATCGATCCGCGCCTGCGGATCGACGAGAGCGGTGGGATGGATGCCGGGATGCTGCATGCCGCTGGGGTCCGCGCGCCGGTCAGGCGACCGTGCGCATCGTGCAGAGGATCTCGGTCTCGCAGGCGATCTCGCCCTCGACCCGCGTCACGCCCTTGAACTTATAGATGCCGGCGCGGGAACGCAGCAGTTCCACGTCCATCACCAGCTGGTCGCCCGGCTCGACGGGACGCTTGAAGCGGGCCTTGTCGATGCCCGCGAAGTAGTAGACCTTGTCGTCGTCGGGGGTCA
>JAKOND010000033.1 GCA_022702125.1 Burkholderiaceae bacterium | reverse complement strand
CTGGCCGCGGGCTTCCTGTCGGTGCTCGCCGGCGGCGCGATCGGCACCGTGCTGGGCCTGCTGGCGGGCTACTACGAAGGCTGGTGGGACCGCATCGTGATGCGCATTTCGGACGTGCTGTTCGCCTTCCCCGGCATCCTGCTGGCGCTGGGCGTGGTGGCCATCCTGGGCAGCAGCATGACCAACGTGATCGTCGCGGTGGCGGTGTTCAGCGTGCCGGCCTTCGCGCGCCTGGTGCGGGGCAACACGCTGGTGCTCAAGCAGATGACCTACATCGAGTCGGCGCGCAGCATCGGCGCCTCGGACTGGACCATCGTCACCCGCCACATCCTGCCGGGCACCATCTCGTCCATCGTGGTGTATTTCACGATGCGCGTGGGCACCTCGATCATCACCGCGGCCAGCCTGTCCTTCCTCGGCATGGGCGCGCAGCCGCCGACGCCGGAATGGGGCGCGATGCTCAACGAGGCGCGGGCCGACATGGTCAACGCGCCGCACGTCGCCCTCTTCCCCAGCCTGGCGATCTTCTTCACGGTGCTGGCCTTCAACCTGCTGGGCGACGGCCTGCGCGACGCGCTCGACCCCAAGATCGACCGCCAGTCATGACCCCGCCGCTCCCGTCCGGCCCGGCCCGGCCGCCGCGCATCGGCGCCCTGGCCAGCGGCCCGCTCGACGCGATCACCGACGTGCCGGGCGTGTCGGTGGGCCATGCCACGCGGGACGCGGGCGACGTGCAGACCGGCGTGACCGTGGTCCGACCGCACGCGGGCGATCCGTACCGCGACAAGGTGCCGGCGGGCCTCGCGGTCATCAACGGCTTCGGCAAGAGCGCCGGGCTGCTGCAGCTCGAGGAGCTGGGGCAGATCGAGACGCCGATCGCGCTGACCAACACCTTCTCCGTCGGCGCCGTCGCGCAGGCCCAGATCCGGGCCTGCGTGGAGGACAACCCCGAGACCGGCCGCCGCCTGCCGACCGTCAACCCGCTGGTGCTGGAGTGCAACGACGGCTTCCTCAACGACATCCAGCGCATGGCGGTCGGCGAGTCCGACTACCGCGCCGCGCTGGCGTCGGCCGCGGCCGCCTTCGCGCAGGGCTCGGTGGGCGCGGGGCGCGGCATGTCGAGCTTCCAGCTCAAGGGCGGCATCGGCAGCGCCTCGCGCCGCGCCCCGGTCCGCCACGCCGCGACCCATACCGTCGGCGCGCTGGTGCTGGCCAACTACGGGCTGCTGCCGAACCTGATCTGGGCCGGGCAGGCGATCGGCCCCGGCATCGCCACCCGCATCGACGACCGCGCCCGGCGCCAGGCGGCCGAGGCGGAGAAGGGCTCCATCATCATGGTGCTGGCGACCGACGCGCCGCTCGACGCGCGCCAGCTGCGCCGCCTGGCCCTGCGCGCGGCGGCCGGCCTGGCGCGCACCGGATCGGTCTACGGCCACGGCAGCGGCGACATCGCGCTGGCCTTCAGCACCGCCTACACCCTGCCGCACCGGCCCGAGGCGCCGCAGCCCGCGCCCACGCTGGTCCACGAGAGCCTGCTCGACAGCCTGTTCCAGGCCGCCGCCGACAGCGTGGAGCAGGCCATCGTCCATGCCCTGTGGCACGCCGCGCCGGTGACCGGCCGCGACGGGCACCACCGCGCCGCGCTGCGGTCCTTCCTTCCCACGACCCCATGACCAAGATCCTCATCTCCACGGACATCGAAGGCGTGGCCGGCGTCTACCACCCCGAGCAGGTGCGCCCCGGCAACCCCGAGTACGAACGCGCCCGCCGCCTGATGGCGGCCGAGGCCAACGCCGCCGTCGCCGGCGCTTTCGACGGCGGCGCCGACGAGGTGTTCGTCAACGACTCGCACGGCGGCTTCCGCAACATGCCGCCCGACCTGCTCGACGAGCGCGCCCAGGTCATCCAGGGCAAGCCGCGCTACCTGGGCATGGCGTCCGGCGTGGAGCTGGGCATCGACGGCGTGTTCTTCGTGGGCTACCACTCCCGCGCGCAGGGCCGGGGCATCCTGGCGCACACCATCAACAGCTTCGCCTTCGCGCGCGTCGTCCTGAACGGCCGGGAGCTGGGCGAGGCCGGCCTCTACGGCGCGCTGGCCGGGGCCTACGGCGCGCCGGTGCTGATGGCGTCGGGCGACGACGTGTTCATCGCCGAGACCCGCGACCTCTTCCCGCAGGCGCGCTGGGTGCGGACCAAGCGCGCGAGCGGCGCGCACAGCGGCACCAGCCTGTCGCCCGCGCAGTCCTGCGCCGCCATCCGCCAGGGCGCGCGGGAGGCGATGGCGTCGTGCGGCGCGGTGGCGCCCTTCGTGATCGACGGCCCGGTCGAGGTCGAGCTCCAGACCCAGACCACCGCGCTGGCGGACCTGTTCTGCCAGTGGCCCGGCCTGCGGCGCACGTCCGGCGACGCCCTGCGCTTCCCGGCGGACGGTATCGAGGCGGCGGTGCGCATGCTCAACTGCCTGTCCGCCATGTCCAGCATGCTGCGCTGACCCCGTTCCGACCCGCACGCCGCCGGCCCCGCGCCCGATGCGCCCCGCGGCGCGATGCGGCAACTTCCTCCCCGCGACCCCCGCCATGACCGCATCGCCCTCCGACGCCCTCCCCGGCGCCCCGTCCGCCCTCCCGCCCGCCGCCACCGCATCCGATGGCCCGAAGGCATCGTTCGAACATCCGGCGACCGTCGGCATCCTGGGCGGCATGGGCCCGGCCGCGGGCGTGGATTTCGCGCGCCTGTTCGTGCAGGCGTGCGAGCAATGCCTGCGCGAGGCGCAACGCCCGGTGCGGGACCAGGCCTTCCCCGCGCACTGGCTGGCGCAGCTGCCGGTGGCCGACCGCACCGCGGCGCTGCAGGATGCCCGGGCGCCGCAGCCGCTCGACGGCATGCGGCACGGCCTGGGCCAGCTGGCCCGGCTCGGCGCGCGCGCGGCCGCCATCTCGTGCAACACGGCCCATGCGTGGCACGACGCGCTGCAGGACGCGGTCCCGGGCCTGGAACTGCTCCACATCGCGGACGAGACCGCTGTGGCGCTCCGGGTCCGGGGCCACGCCCGCGCGGTGCTGCTGGCCACCCGCGGCACCTACCGCATCGGGCTCTACGCCCGCGCGTTCGCCGATGCCGGCATCGAATGCGTGCTGCCCGACGAGACGGGCAAGGACCTGCTGATGCAGGGCATCTACGACGGCGTCAAGGCCGGCGACATGGCCCTCGCGCGATCGCGCTTCGTGGAAGCGGGCAGCGAGCTGCGCGACCGGCACGGCGACCTGCCGCTGGTCATGGCGTGCACCGAGATCCCGCTGGCGCTGCCGTCCGCGCCCGAGGCGGCGGGCTGGAATCTGGTCGATCCCTCGGCCATCCTGGCCCTGGCGCTGGCGCGCCGGGCCTACGGGCTGGGCTGAAGGCCTCGGCCGAGGGCTCGGGGCCCGGCGGGCCGAAGGCCGGCGCGCCGCGCGTTCAGAGCCGGACCGGGATGCCCCGCTCGGCCATGCGCGCCTTGGCCTCGCCGACGGTGTGCTCGCCGTAGTGGAAGATGCTCGCGGCGAGCACCGCGTCGGCGCCGCCCTGCTGCACGCCGTCGGCCAGGTGGTCCAGGGTGCCGACGCCGCCCGAGGCGATCACCGGGATCGGCACCGCGTCGCTGACGGCGCGGGTCAGCGCCAGGTCGAAGCCGCTCTTGGTGCCGTCGCGGTCCATGCTGGTCAGCAGGATCTCGCCGGCGCCGCGGCGCGCCATCTCGGTGGCCCAGGCGACGGCGTCGAGGCCGGTGTTGCGCCGGCCGCCGTGGCTGTAGACGTCCCAGCCCGGTCCGCGCAGCGCGGCGTCCTCGGCGCCGCGGCGCTTGGCGTCGATGGCGACGACGATGCACTGCGAGCCGTAGCGGCGCGAGGCCTCGTCGATGACGTCCGGGTTGGCCAGCGCGGCGGAATTGAAGCTGGTCTTGTCGGCGCCCGCGTTGAGCAGCCGGCGCACGTCGTCGGGCGTGCGCACGCCGCCGCCGACGGTCAGCGGGATGAACACCTGCGAGGCCACCGCCTCGACGATGTGCAGGATCATGTCGCGCGCGTCGCTGGTGGCGGTGATGTCGAGGAAGGTGAGCTCGTCGGCGCCCTGCTCGTTGTAGCGCGCGGCGATCTCGACCGGGTCGCCGGCGTCGCGCAGTTCGAGGAAGTTGACGCCCTTGACGACGCGGCCGCCGGTGACGTCGAGGCAGGGAATGATGCGTTTGGCGAGCATGGGAGCGGAGGAGCGGGGATGGGGGCGGGGACGCAGAGGCGCGGGGCGCCGGCGGTCAGAGGGCGGTGAACTGCTGCCAGCCTTCCCAGCGCGCGCCGGGCGCGAGCCGGACCGGCGCGGCGATGCGGGCCGCCTCGACGCAGAGCATGTCGGCATGGCCGTCGGACGGCATGTCGCCGAGCGTGGCGACCAGCGCGGCGCCGGGGTTCCAGACCACGGTGTCGGTGAACTCCGGACCCTGGTCGAGCCGCAGCAGCGGGCCGCGCGGCCCGTCGATGCGCAGCGGCCCGCCCGGGGCGCGGTAGATGCTGTCGGTCTCGCCGGCGAAGTCGAGGACCGCGTCGGCCGGCGTGCTGCCGGCGGCGTGGTGGATATCGCGCACCGTGTCGTGCCAGGGCAGGCCGCCCAGGCCGCGCAGCCGGGTGGCGGCGATGCCCGGCACCCGCAGGTAGCCGTGCAACGCGGCGGTGAATTCGAAGGTGTCGTCGCCGGTGTTGGCCACCGCCAGCGCCAGATGCAGCCGGCCGGGCGACAGGGTCACCGTCAGGCGGGCCTCGAAGCCGTGCGGCCACAGGGCGCGGGTGGCCGCGTCGTCGCCGAGCCGCAGCACGGCGCGGGCCGGCGGGCCGTCCGCCGCCGTGGAGGCATCGGCCGGCGCCTCATCGTCCACCGGCGTCCAGGCCATGCCGCGCGCGAAACCGTGCTTGGGCAGTCCGGGCGCGGGGCCGCGCTGGTTGAATTGCGGGAAGCACACCGGCACGCCGCCCCGGATCGGGCCGCGGCCGTCGAACCGGGCCTTCGGGCTCAGGTACAGTCGCTCGCTTTCGTCGGCGGTGGTCCACGACAATACCTGCGCGCCCTGCAGCGCCACGATGGCGGCATCGCCCCCGGGCAGCGCGAGGCGCAGGGCGGGCTGGTCGTGGAAGCCCAGGGGCGTGACGGTCGGGATCGCGGTCGGAATCTGCGGCATGCCGCGGATTGTAGAGAGCCGCGCCCGGGCCCCACGCGCCGCGCGCGCCCGTCCCGGCGGGGCATTCCGCATCCAGCACACAAGGTACACAACATGAAAAGGAAACTGCCTCCGGCGGTGGGCATTCTGGTCGCGATGCTGCTCGGCGTCGCCGTCGGCTACATGGTCTTCGCCAGCTTCCCCGACAAGGCGGCGGCGGCGCAGATCGCGGGCTACATCTCCATCGTCTCGGACGTCTTCCTGCGGCTGATCAAGATGCTGATCGCGCCGCTGGTGTTCTCGACGCTGGTGGTGGGCATCGCGCACATGGGCGACGCCGCCTCGGTGGGCCGGGTGTTCGCCCGGGCCATCGGCTGGTTCCTGACGGCCTCGCTGGTCTCGCTGCTGCTGGGCATGCTGCTGGCCAACCTGCTGCAGCCCGGCGCCAACATCAACCTGCCGCTGCCCGACGTGGGCGCCTCGGCCAACCTGGCGACGTCCAAGTTCACCCTCAAGGACTTCATCAACCACATGGTGCCGCGCTCCTTCGCGGAGGCGATGGCCAACAACGAGATCCTGCAGATCGTGGTGTTCTCGATGTTCTTCGGCGTGGCGCTCGCCGCGCTCGGGGAGCGCGGCCGGACCCTGGTCCAGGGCATCGAGGAGCTGTCGCACGTGATGCTCAAGATCACCGGCTACGTCATGAAGCTCGCGCCGCTGGCGGTGCTGGCCGCGATGGCGGCGACGGTGTCGGTCAACGGCCTGGCGATCCTGGCGAAGTTCGCGGTCTTCATGGGCGAGTTCTACCTGGCGCTGCTGATCCTGTGGGCCCTGCTGATCGGCGCCGGCTTCCTGGTGCTGGGGCCGCGCATCGTGCGGCTGCTGCGGCTGATCCGCGAGCCCTTCCTGCTGTCCTTCGCCACCGCGAGTTCCGAGGCGGCGTACCCGAAGATCCTCGACGCGCTCGACCGCTTCGGCGTCAAGCGCAAGATCTCGAGCTTCGTGATGCCGATGGGCTATTCGTTCAACCTCGACGGCTCGATGATCTACTGCACCTTCGCGACGCTGTTCATCGCGCAGGCCTACGGCATCCACCTGCCGCTGGAAACGCAGATCACCATGCTGCTGATCCTGATGCTGACCTCCAAGGGCATGGCCGGCGTGCCGCGCGCCTCGCTGGTGGTGATCGCCGCCACGCTCAACCACTTCGACATCCCCGAGGCCGGTCTGCTGCTGATCCTGGGCGTGGACACCTTCCTCGACATGGGCCGCTCGGCGACCAACGCGGTCGGCAATTCCATCGCCACCGCGGCCGTCGCCAAGTGGGAAGGCGAGCTGCTGTCCGAAGAAGCCGCCATCGCCCATGCGAAGACGCTGGACACCGAGCCGGACCCGCCGGGCACCGGCCTGAACCCGCACGGCTGAGGAGGCGCGCCATGACCACCGAACGCCCGTCGTCCCGCCGCCTGCCGGCGCTGGCCCTGGCGATCGCCGCCCTGCTGCCGGCGATCGCCGGCGCGCAGGCCGGTGCCCCGCCGCCGACCACGCCGCCCAGCGCCGTGCCGACCGCGCCCCTGGCGCTGGCCGGCACCCTGGCCCGGCTGCATGCCGACGGCACCATCGCGCTGGGCCACCGCAGCGCGTCGCTGCCGTTCTCGTACGTGTCGGCCGGCGGGGAGCCGGCGGGCTATTCCATCGAGCTGTGCCGGGCGCTGGTCGACGCGATCGGCCAGGCGATCCAGCGGCCGCTCGCGATCCGCTGGGTGCCGGTGACCGCGGCCAGCCGCTTCGACGCGGTGGCCGACGGCCGGGTGGACCTGGAATGCGGCTCGACCACCGTCAACCTGGAACGGCGCCGGCGGGTGGCGTTCTCGCCGGTGGTGTTCGTCTCGGGCACCCGGCTGCTGGTCCGGCAGGGATCGCCGGTGACGTCCTTCCGCGACCTGGCGGGCCGGACGGTCGCGGTCGCCGCAGGCACCACCAACGAACGCGCGATGCGCTCGCTGTCGGAGCAGTTCCGGCTGGGGTTGCGGATCTCGCCGTCCCCCGACTACGACGAGGCCTTCGCGCAGGTCGCCGAAGGCCATGCCACGGCCCTGGCCGCCGACGAGGTGCTGCTGCAGGGCCTGCTGGCGCAGCAGCGCGGCGGCGGCACGGGCGGCCGCGGCGGCGGCTACGCGGTGGTGGGCGACGTGCTGTCGTACGAGCCCTACGCCTTCATGTACCGCAAGGACGACCCGCAGATGGCGAAGGCGGTGGAGGACGGTTTCCGCGCGCTGGCGCGCGACGGCGAGATCGACCGGCAGTACCGGCGCTGGTTCCTGGGGCCGCTGCCGGCCTCGGGCATCAACCTGCGGATGCCGATGAGCCCGCAGCTGCGCGCGGCGATCGACACGCTGGTGCCGGGCAAGCCGCAGTAGGCGGCGCCCGGCGGGGCCGGGAACAGCCTCAGCCGGCTTCGCCGAGTTCGTCGGCCCGGGCCTGGGCGGCGGCGAAGTCGAGGTCGCCCGAGTAGATCGCGCGGCCGCAGATGACGCCCTCGACGCCCTCGTCCTCGACCGCGCACAGGCGCTCGATGTCGGCCAGGTCGGACAGGCCGCCGGAGGCGATGACCGGGATGCTCAGCGCCTGCGCCAGGCGCACCGTGGCCTCGATGTTGATGCCCGAGAGCATGCCGTCGCGGCCGATGTCGGTGTAGATGATGGACTCGACGCCGTAGTCCTCGTACTTCTTGCCCAGGTCCACCACCTCGTGGCCGGTGAGCTTGCTCCAGCCGTCGGTGGCGACCTTGCCGTCCTTGGCGTCGAGGCCGACGATGATGTGGCCGCCGAAGGCGCTGCAGGCGTCCTTCAGGAACAGCGCGTCCTTGACCGCGGCGGTGCCGAGGATGACGTAGCGCAGGCCGGCGTCGATGTACTTCTCGATGGTGTCGAGGTCGCGGATGCCGCCGCCGAGCTGCACCGGGATGTCCTCGCCCACCGCCGCCAGGATCGACTTGATGGCCGCGAAGTTCTGCGGCTTGCCGGCGAAGGCGCCGTTCAGGTCCACCAGATGCAGCCGCCGCGCGCCCTGTTCGACCCAGCGCAGCGCCATGGCGGCCGGGTCTTCGCCGAAGGTCGTGGCCTGGTCCATGTCGCCCTGTTTGAGGCGGACGCAGTGGCCGTCCTTGAGGTCGATGGCGGGAATCAGCAGCATGATGGATCTGGAGAAAGAAAAAAGGGAACGGACGGGAACCGCGCGGCGGTGGGCCGTGCGGCAGGGGCGGCGGCGTGTCGTGGTGCTTGTGGGCCGTCAGGGTTTCCAGGCGAGGAAGTTGCGGTAGAGCCGCAAGCCGTTGTCGGCGCTCTTCTCGGGGTGGAACTGGGTCGCGAAAATATTATCGCGCGCGACCGCGCAGGCGAAGCGGCCGCCGTAGTCGGTCTCGCCGGCGCTGTGGCGCGGATCGGACGGCCGGGCATGGAAGCTGTGCACGAAGTAGAAATACGCGCCGTCGGGCACGCCGGCCCAGACCGGGTGCGCGCCGCCGCCGTCGAAGGGCTGCTGCCAGACCTGGTTCCAGCCCATCTGCGGCACCTTGAAGCGGCTGCCGTCGGGCTGCAGCCGGCCGGCCAGGTCGAAGCGCACCACCGCGCCCGGGAACAGGGCCAGGCCGTCGGTCGGGCCCTCCTCGCTGCGGTCGAGCAGCATCTGCATGCCGACGCAGACGCCGAACATCGGCTTGGAGGCGGCGGCTTCCAGCACCGAGTCCCGCAGGCCCGAGGCGCGCAGCTCGTGCATGCAGTCGGGCATGGCGCCCTGCCCCGGCAGCACGATCCGGTCGGCGGCGCGCACCGCGTCCGGGTCGGCGGTGATCTCCACGTGCCAGCCGGTGCCGGCGGCGGCGGCCTGCACCGCCTGGGACACCGAGCGCAGGTTGCCCATGCCGTAGTCGACGACGGCGACCGTCTTGCTTGCTACATTATTCATAGCTATAGGCCCGGATGACGCCTGGGCCTGCTGGGTGTTTCATTCGAAAAATCGGAAGGCGGATGAAGGACGGGGCGCAGGGCGGGGACCGGCGGCGCGCTTCGCCTCAGAGCGATCCCTTGGTCGAGGGGATGACGCCGGCCGAGCGCGGATCGCGTTCGAGCGCGGCGCGCAGCGCGCGGCCGAAGGCCTTGAACACGGTCTCGGCCTGGTGGTGGGCGTTGATGCCCTTGAGGTTGTCGATGTGCAGCGTCACGCCCGCGTGGTTGGCGAAGCCCTGGAAGAACTCGTAGGTCAGCTGGGTGTCGAAGCCGCCGACCATGCCGCTGGTGAACGGGATGTGCAGGTGCAGGCCCGGCCGGCCGGAGAAGTCGACGACCACCCGCGACAGCGCCTCGTCGAGCGGCACGTAGGCGTGGCCGTAGCGGCGGATGCCCTTCTTGTCGCCGACCGCCTGGGCCACCGCCTGGCCGAGGGTGATGCCGACGTCCTCCACCGTGTGGTGGCCGTCGATGTGCAGGTCGCCCTCGCAGTGGATGTCGAGGTCGATCAGCCCGTGGCGCGCGATCTGGTCGAGCATGTGGTCGAAGAAGCCGATGCCGGTGGCGAGCCGGGCCTTGCCGGTGCCGTCGAGGTTGACGCGCACCGCGATCTGGGTCTCGGCGGTGGTGCGGCCGACTTCGGCGGTGCGGTCGGCGGCGCCGTCCGATGGTGCGGCGACGGCGGGAGCGAGGGCGGTGTTCGGGACGGTCATCGGACGGAAATCAGGCCTGGATATCGTGGAGGGCGCGGACCAGCTGCGCGTTCTCGGCGGCGGTGCCGACGGTCAGGCGCAGGCATCCGGCCAGCAAGGGATGCATTTTAGAAACGTTCTTGATCAGCACCTTGCGCGCGCGCAGGGCCTCGAAGGTCTTTCGGGCGCCGTCGTCGCCGCCGGGCAGCCGCGCGAGCAGCATGTTGGCCTCGCTCGGGAAGACGGTCCATCCCGGCAGCCGCGCCAGCTCGGCCGCCAGCCAGGCGCGCTGGGCGCGGATGTCGTCGGCCTGGGCGGCGAACACGTCGGCGTGCTCCAGCGCGAAGAGCGCGCATTCGGCGTTGAGCACCCCGATGTTGTAGGGCGGCCGGACCTTGTCGAGTTCGCCGACCAGCGCCGCCGGCCCGGCCAGGTAGCCCAGCCGCACGCCGGCCAGGCCGAACTTGCTGAGGGTGCGCATCAGCAGCACATGGCCGTTGCGCGCCGGGTCGCGCCGGATCTCCTCCTGCCAGCTGCGGCTGGCGAAGGGCTGGTAGGCCTCGTCCATGACCACGAGGGCGCCCGCCTCGGCCGCCGCGTCGATGGTGGCGCGGACCGCGTCGGCGTCCCAGAGGTTGGCGGTCGGGTTGTTCGGGTAGGCCAGGTAGACCAGCGCCGGCCGTTCGCGGGCGATGGCCTCGCGCATCGCCGGCGCGTCGAGCGCGAAGTCGGCCGCCAGCGGCACGCCGACGAAGCGCAGGCCCTGCAGCTGGGCGCTCATCGCGTACATCACGAAGCCCGGCACCGGCGCCAGCACCGCCGGCGGCCGCTCGCCGGGGCCGGGCGGCACCGCGCAGGCCAGCGCCAGCAGCGAGATCAGCTCGTCCGAGCCGTTGCCCAGGATCAGCGCCTGGCCGGCCGGCAGGTCGATGTGGTCGGCGAGCGCCCGGCGCAGCGTCTCGATGCGCGCGCCCGGGTAGCGGTGCAGCTCGACCGCGCCCAGCCGCGCGCCGAGCGCCGCCCGCAGCGCGGCGGGCAGCGGGTGCGGGTTCTCCATCGCGTCGAGCTTGAGCATGCCGGCGGCGTCCTGGACGGCGTAGGCGTGCATGTCGCGCACGTCGGGACGGATGCGCCGGAGCGCGCGCTGGGTGAGGTCGGTGGAAGGCATGGTTCGATGGCCGGATGGAAGGGTAGGCAAGTTCGGTGCCCGCCACGTCCGGGCGGACGGCTCCGCGCCCCAGGGGGAACCGACGCCGGCCCCGCGCGGGAGCCGGGCGCCGTCCGGTGCCGGGCGGGCGGGCCTCAGTCCGGCGCCCGCAGCCGCATCTCGGCCGCGCGGGCATGGGCCTGCAGGCCCTCGCCGTAGGCGAGCTCGGCGGCCACGGTGCCGAGCGTGCGGGCGCCGGCTTCGCTGACCTCGATCAGGCTGGAGCGCTTCTGGAAGTCGTAGACGCCCAGCGGGCTGGAGAAGCGCGCGGTGCCGCTGGTGGGCAGCACGTGGTTCGGGCCGGCGCAATAGTCGCCCAGGCTCTCGCTGGTGTAGGCGCCGAGGAAGATCGCGCCGGCGTGGCGCAGCAGCGGCTCCCAGCGGTGCGGCTCGCGGCTGGAGACCTCCAGGTGCTCGGGCGCGATGCGGTTGCTGATGGCGCAGGCCTCCTCCATGTCGCGGGTCAGGATCAGCGCGCCGCGGCCCGACAGGCTCTTGGCGATGATCTCGGCGCGCGGCATCTCGGGCAGCAGCCGGTCGATGGCGGCCTGGACCGCGTCGAGGTAGGCGGCGTCGGGCGAGAGCAGGATGCTCTGCGCCAGCTCGTCGTGCTCGGCCTGCGAGAACAGGTCCATCGCCACCCAGTCGGCCGGCGTGCTGCCGTCGGCCAGCACCAGGATCTCGCTCGGGCCGGCGATCATGTCGATGCCGACGGTGCCGAAGACGCGGCGCTTGGCGGCGGCCACGTAGGCGTTGCCCGGGCCGGTGATCTTGTCCACGGCGGGCACCGTCGCGGTGCCGTAGGCCAGCGCCGCGACCGCCTGGGCGCCGCCGATGGTGAAGGCCCGGCCCACGCCCGCGACGTGCGCGGCGGCCAGCACCAGCGGGTTCTTCGCGCCGCCGGGGGTCGGCACCACCATGACGATCTCGCCCACGCCGGCCACATGCGCCGGGATCGCGTTCATCAGCACCGACGAGGGGTAGGCGGCCTTGCCGCCCGGCACGTAGATGCCGACGCGGTCGAGCGGGGTCACCTTCTGGCCCAGCAGCGTGCCGTCGGCCTCGCGGTAGCTCCAGCTCTCGCCGCTGGCCTGCTTCTGGCGCTCGTGGTAGGCGCGCACCCGGGCGGCGGCGGTCTGCAGCGCCGCGCGCTGGGCGGCGGGGATGGACTCGAAGGCTGCGCGCAGCTCGTCGGCGCCGAGTTCGAGCGCGTCCATGCCGGCGGCGTCGAGCGCGTCGAAGCGGCGGGTGTATTCCAGCACCGCCGCGTCGCCGCGGCGCTGCACGTCGGCGAGGATGGAGGCGACCCGTTCCTCGATGGCGGCGTCGGTGTCGGCCGACCAGTGCAGGCGGGCCTTGAAATCTTCCTCGAAGGTGGCGTCTGCCGTGGACAGTCGTGCGGGTGTAGCTACCAAATTCATAGCATTCAGTCTTTCCGGATGGCGGCGGCGAAGGCGTCGACGATGCGGCGGATCGGCGCCTGCTTGAGCTTGAGCGCGGCCTGGTTCACCACCAGCCGCGAGCTGATGTCCATGATGTGCTCCACCTCGACCAAATGGTTGGCGCGCAGCGTGTTGCCGCTGGAGACCAGGTCCACGATGGCGTCGGCCAGGCCGGTCAGCGGCGCGAGTTCCATGCTGCCGTAGAGCTTGATCAGGTCCACGTGCACGCCCTTGGCGGCGAAGAACTCGCGGGCGATGTTGACGTACTTGGTGGCCACCTTCAGCCGGGCGCCCTGCCGCACCGCGTGCGGATAGTCGAAGTCGGCCCGGGTCGCCACGCTCATGCGGCAGCGGGCGATGCGCAGGTCCAGCGGCTGGTAGAGGCCGCTGGCGGACACCGCGTCGGCGGCGTGCTCGATCAGCGTGTCCTTGCCGGTCACGCCCAGGTCGGCGCCGCCGTACTCGACGTAGGTCGGCACGTCGCTGGCGCGCACCAGCAGCACCCGGACCTCGGGGCGGTTGGTCGGCAGGATCAGCTTGCGCGAGGTTTCCGGGTCTTCGAGCACCTCGATGCCGGCGGCCGCCAGCAGCGGCAGGGTTTCCTCGAAGATGCGGCCCTTCGACAGGGCCAGCGTGATGGTGTCGGGAGAGGTGAGCGTCACGGGACGGAGATCCTTTCGATGTCGGCGCCGATGCCGCGCAGCTTGGCTTCCATGCGGTCGTAGCCGCGGTCGAGGTGGTAGATGCGGTCGACCCGCGTCTCGCCCTCGGCCACCAGCCCGGCGATGACCAGGCTGGCCGAGGCGCGCAGGTCGGTGGCCATGACGGTGGCGCCCGAGAGCCGGCGCACGCCTTCGACCACCGCGACCCGGCCCTCGATGCGGATGTCCGCGCCCAGGCGCAGCAGCTCGTCCACGTGCATGAAGCGGTTCTCGAAGATGGTCTCGGTCACCACCGCGCGGCCCTGCGCCACCGCGTTGAGCGCCATGAACTGCGCCTGCATGTCGGTCGGGAAGCCAGGGTATTCGGTGGTGCTGAAGCTTTGCGCGGTCAGGCGCCCCATCGCCGGGCCGCCGGAGCGCACCCGCACG
>JAKOND010000025.1 GCA_022702125.1 Burkholderiaceae bacterium | reverse complement strand
GCCTGATCCCCCTGCGGTCGCAGGCCGAGGAGGTGCTGCGCATCGGCTCGAAGCGCTTCACCGAGAGCTACATCCTGGCCGAGGTGCTGGCCCGGCAGGCGTCCGGCGCCGGCACGGCGACCCGGGTGCTGCAGGGCCTGGGCAACACCGCCATCGTCCATGCCGCGCTGCGGGCCGGCACCATCGACGTCTACCCGGAATACACCGGCACCATCGCCCAGGAGATCCTGCGCCGGCCCGACGCCACCAGCCTGCCCGCGCTGCGCGAGGCGCTCGCCCCGCTGGGCCTGGGCGTGGCGGTACCGCTGGGCTTCAACAACGGCTACGCGCTGGCGGTGCGCGGCGAGGACGCCGACCGGCTGCAGCTGCGCACCCTGGCCGACCTGGCGCGCCATCCGGAGCTGCGGCTGGGCCTGTCCAACGAATTCCTCGGCCGCGCCGACGGCTGGCCGGGCCTGGCGGCCCATTACCGGCTGCCGCAGCGTCCCCAGGCGCTGGACCACGGCCTGGCCTACGACGCGCTGGCCAAACGCCAGGTGGACGCGATCGACATCTACACCACCGACGCGCAGATCGAGCGCCGCGGCCTGCGGGTGCTGCGCGACGCGGACGCCTACTTCCCGCGCTACGACGCAGTGCTGCTCTACCGCCTCGACCTGCCCGATCGTTTCCCCGGGGCCTGGGCGGCGCTGCGGCAGCTCGAAGGCCGGATCGACGAGACCCGGATGATCCGCCTCAACGCCCTGGCCGAACTCGACGGCGCGGCCTTCGACGCACTTGCGCGCGAGGCGGTATCGCCCGGAGCGGACGGCCCGTCGCGGGCCGCGCCGCGCGGATTCGCCGACAAGCTCTTCGGTCCCGACCTGGGGCGCCTGACCCGCGAGCACCTGGGCCTGGTCGCCGCCGCGGTCGCGCTGGCGGTGGCGCTGGGCGTGCCGCTGGCGGTGCTGGCGGCCGGCCGGCCGCGGTTGCGCGCGGGCGTGCTCGGCGCCGCCTCGCTGCTGCAGACCATCCCGTCGCTGGCGCTGCTGGCGGCGCTGATCTCCTGGCTGGGCCGGATCGGCGCCGTGCCGGCGCTGATCGCGCTGGCCCTCTACGCCCTGCTGCCGGTGATGCGCAACACCGTCACCGGCCTGGCGGGCGTGCCGCCGGGCCTGCGCACCGCGGCCATGGCGCTGGGCATGACGCCGGCCCAGCAACTGCGCTGGGTCGCGCTGCCGCTCGCGTTGCCGGTGGTGCTGGCCGGCATCCGCACCGCCACGGCCATCTCGATCGGCACCGCCACCCTCGCGGCCTTCGTCGGTGCCGGGGGTTACGGCGAGCGCATCGTCACCGGCCTGGCGCTCAACGACCACGACCTGCTGCTGGCCGGCGCGCTGCCCGCGGCGCTGCTGGCGCTGGCCAGCGAAACATTCTTCGGGGTGCTGGAGCGCTATGTGCGACCGGGCGGATCGCGGCCTGCGTCGGGAGCGCACCGGACCGCCGCCTGAGGAAGCGCCATGTTCCGGGATCGCCACCGGCTCGCGTGCTCCGCACCCATGGCTCCGCTAAGCTCGCGCCATGGAAAAACACGAATACGAGCACCTGAAGCTGGCGGCGCGCGCCGCCGCCGGCGTGGCGATGGCGCATCTCCAGACCGACGCCATCCGTGCCCTGCTGGCCGCCCTGCCGCCCGACGAACGGCAGCGCCAGGCCACGCTGCTGCGCACCCGCCTGTCGCCCCAGGCGCGCGACCAGGCCCTGGACCTGCCGGGATTGTCCTGGGACGAGGCCGAACTGTGGCAGTCCGAAGCCCGGCAGGCGTTCGATACGCTGGCCGACGCGTTGATGGAAACGCTCGGCGCCGCCGGCCGACCCGTGTAGGCAGATTCCTCGTCGCGCAGGAGCGAACGTCTTGCAAGGTCTGGTTACGTGTCAGGGTGCAATGGCACCCGCACCACCGGAAAACGCCATGAAACGCTCGCTTCGCTCCGCCACCATCGCCTTCGCTGCCACGGTCTTCGTCGCCCTCAGCGCGATGGCCGCGGCCCTGCTGCCCGACCAGGCGGGACAGGCCGCCGACCTCGGGGCGGGCGTGCAGATCGACGGTCTGTTCACCATTGGCAACTTTGAACATTGAAACGCCGAAGGGCGCGACCTGACTTTTGCGTCGTCGCCCGGTTTCGATGGAGAAGAAACCTGTCCCGAGACAGGCATCCCCCGACGACTGCGCTGTGTCCGGACCATCCGCAGCGTTTCACGCGTCGGTCGTCCGGTACGGCCAGGGCTTCAGCTACGGCCCAGGTTGATGTCGGGCGGATTGGCGGGAACGGTGCCGGTTCCGGCATCCGTCCCGTACGATTCCCGGCCTCGCGCGTATTCCGACTCGTCGGAATCGTTCGTCTTGCGCGTCGCGCACAGGCTGCCCAGGCCGTCCCGACCGGTGGCCGCGCGGAACAGCAGGGCACCTCCCACCAGCGCCTGCACCGCCGACGTCACGCGGCAATTGCTGCGGGTCGCCGCCACCAGCAGGCCGGCGCCCGCAGCGGCCGTGAGCCAATGCTCGCCCGGCAGGCTGGGCCGGTTCTCGTCGAATCGCTTCCACTCGTTGCAGGCATCCTTGAAAGGCATCGTTCGCTCCAGTCGTTGAAAATCAGACGACCATGATGCGCCCGGTAGAACCCCGGGCATGTCGGCGGACAGGCCGTATGGCCGCGCGGCGGGGAAAACCTGCGCCCGTCTGCGGGCGCCGGCGATCAGGTCTTCTTGATGTAGGCCAGGCCGGCGGCGTAATTGGTGGCCAGCGCCTGGACGATGCCGACGACCAGATCGTCGTGCGTCTCGTAGCCGGCCTCCTCCAGGATCCGGCGGGCCGCGGCGAGCTGCGCGGCGGTCACCGCGCGCGCGCGCTCGAGGTTGGTTTCTTCGTAGGCCTTCAGGGAAGGCACGGGAGCGGGAACGGACATGGCGGAGCCTTGCGGAAGGGGCTGCGGCGCGTCGGACGGCGCGCGGCCCGGAAAGGGAAGAGAAGGAACGGCCGGGCCCGCCCGGGACCGGGCCGGGGACCGACGAGGGTCAGCCGTAGTCGGCGATCCATTTCAGGCCGCACGCCCGGGCATGCTCGATCGCCGCGGCCGCGGTCTCGTGGTCGGGGCCGTCGATGGCGATCCGCCGCGGACGGGTGGGCCACACGTCCTTGGTGATGGTCAGTTCCGAGACGAAGCGGCCGTTGTCGAGCGCCCTCGCGGAGCATGCCATCTGGTATGCGTGGTGGTGGAAATTCTCGGTATCGGACATGCCCCGCCCCCTTCGACAGTGAGACTTCGAGTATGACCGATGCGCGCCCCTCGCCGCCATAGCGGCATGGAGGACTGGAGGACCAGAGGACTTGCGCCCGGACGCGGGCCGGGTCCCCGGCGTCAGAACAGGCGCCAGCTCACCCAGTAGGCGATGGCCGCGACGAAGGCGGACGCCGGAATGGTCAGCACCCAGGCCCAGACGATGTTGCCCGCCACGCCCCACCGCACGGCGCTGGCGCGCTGCACCGAGCCCACGCCGACGATGGCGCCGGTGATGGTGTGGGTGGTGGAGACCGGGATGCCCAGCAGCGTCGCCAGGAACAGCGTGATCGCCCCGCCCGTCTCGGCGCAGAAGCCGCCCACCGGCTTGAGCTTGGTGATCTTCTGGCCCATGGTGCGCACGATGCGCCAGCCGCCGAACATGGTGCCCGCCGCGATCGCGGTGTAGCAGGCGACGATCGCCCAGGTGGGCGGCGCGCTGTCGGTGGCCGAGCCGTAGCCGGTGGCGATCAGCAGCATCCAGATGATGCCGATGGTCTTCTGCGCGTCGTTGCCGCCGTGGCCCAGGCTGTAGGCGCCGGCCGAAACGAGCTGCAGCCGCCGGAACCAGCGGTCCACCTTCGACGGGGTCGCCCGCCGGCAGATCCAGGCCACCAGCACCAGCATCAGCGAGCCGAGCACGAAGCCCAGCACCGGCGAGACGAAGATGAAGGCCACGGTGCGCAGGATGCCGCCGGCCACCAGCGCGCTGGTGCCGGCCTTGGAGATCACCGCGCCGACGATGCCGCCGATCAGCGCGTGCGAGGAGCTGCTCGGGATGCCGTAGTACCAGGTCACCAGGTTCCATACGATGGCCCCGGCCAGCGCGCCGAAGACCACGTGCACGTCGATCACGCCCGGGTCGGCGATGCCCTTGCCCACCGTCGCCGCCACGCTCAGGTGGAAGATGAAGATGGCGATGAAGTTGAAGAAGGCGGCGAAGACGACGGCCTGGCCCGGCTTGAGCACGCCGGTCGAGACCACCGTGGCGATCGAGTTGGCCGCGTCGTGGAAGCCGTTCATGAAGTCGAACACGATGGCCATCGCCACCAGCAGCAGCACCACCCAGAGCGCGGTTTGTACCGTTTCCATCGGAATCAGTCCCCGTCCGCGCTCAGGAGTTCTCGAGGACGATGCCCTCGATCACGTTGGCCACGTCCTCGCACTTGTCGCTGATGGTCTCGGTGAGTTCGTAGATGGCCTTGAGCTTGATCACCTCGCGCACGTCGGGCTCCTCGCGGAACAGCTTGCCCATGGCCGAGCGCATCACGCGGTCGGCGTCGGATTCGAGCTGGTCGATCTCCTCGCAGGTCTTGAGGGCCGCCTCGGCGGTCGAGGGCTCGGCGATGCGGTCGAGCAGGTTCACCGCCACCCGCATGCGCTCGCAGCACTTCAGGCTCAGGTCGGCCAGCCGGGCGATCTCGGGCGTCATCCGGCGCACGTCGTAGAGGGCCATGGCCTCGGCCGAGTCCTGGATCAGGTCGGCCACGTCGTCCATGGTGTTGATCAGCGAATGGATCTGCTCGCGGTCGATCGGCGTGATGAAGGTCTTGTGCAGCGCGCGGTTGACTTCCTGGGTGATGCGGTCCGCGGCATGCTCGGCCCGGTCGACCTCGGCGTTGTATTTCTGGCGGTCGTCGGCATCGTCGTAGTGCGCCACCAGCAGCGAGAAGGCCTTCGCGGCCTCCACGACCCGGTCGGCGTGCTGGTTGAACATCGCGAAAAAATTGCCCTCGCGGGGCAACAGCTTGCCAAAGATCATGGCTTTCTCCAGAGGGGGATGTGCGCGGCGGCGCGTGCGGCCGGCGGTCGGGGCGGGTCGGGGATGGCGCAGGGATGCGGCACGGGGTCCGCCCGGCGCCAGGGCCGAAAAAAACAGGCGCGAGTGTACCTTTCCCGCCCCGGAGCCGCTGTTTTTGTCACACGGCGGTCACAGTCTCCGGGCAGGGCCACCGCATGCGGCTCGCGGCCCGGTAACAGTTGGCATGCCCGTCCGAGTCCTACAGATCCGACCGCGGTTCCTGCTTAAATTTGATAGCGGCACGATCAGACGGGAGCAGTACTCCCGCACTCGCCGACCCCTGGCTTTCCCCTCTTCCCAAGGACACTCCGATGACATCCTTCCGCCCCCGTACGGCATCCCGCTTCCCCGCACGCACCCTGGCGCTCGCCGTGGCCTCGATGGCCGCCTTCGCCGCCCAGGCGCAGGTCAGCCCCTCCACCGCGGGCACCTCGACCTACAGCGCGACCCGCAGCTCGTGGATCCCCTACACCACCAACGGCTACATCGGCGCCAGCGTCGGCCGCTCGAAGTACGGCATCGACAACCGCGTCGGCAACGCGCTGAACTTCGACGACAGCGACACCATGGGCAAGATCTACGCCGGCGGCCAGATCAACCGCAACTTCGGCCTGGAGTTCGGCTACCTGCACTTCGGCAACGCCGAGCGCGGCGGCGGCACGGTGCGCGCCCAGGGCATCAACCTGAGCGCCGTGGGCCGCCTGCCGCTCAACGAGCAGTTCGACATCTTCGGCAAGGTCGGCACCACCTACGGCTGGACCCGCAGCAGCGCCAACGCCGGCTCCGGCTACCAGTCGGGCAACGAGAACGGCTTCGGCATCTCCTACGGCGTCGGCGCGAGCTACTTCTTCACGCCGCAGTGGGGCATCGTCGCCGAGTGGGAGAGCCACCGCATGAAGTTCGTCGGCGAGCGCCAGAACGTCAAGGCCGCGACCATCGGCGTGCAATACCGCTTCTGACCCGCGCCGCGCCGGCCGGCCTCGCCGCCGGTCGTATCCGCCACGAACGCAGCCTCCGGGCTGCGTTTTGCATGGCGCGTGCGATGGACCGGTCGCGCGGCAGCCCGGCTCAGGCGCCGTCCGCCGGGTCCGGGCCATCTTCCGCACCCGCGTTGCGCCGCCGCAGCTCGCGCAGCTTCTCGCCGATGCGGATCTCCAGCCCGCGCGCGACCGGCTGGTAGAAATTCGGCGGCTCCATGCCGTCGGGCAGGTAGCGCTCGCCCGCCGCGAAGCCGTCCGCCTCGTCGTGGGCGTAGCGGTAGCCCTTGCCGTAGTCGAGTTCCTTCATCAGCTTGGTGGGCGCGTTGCGCAGGTGCATCGGCACCGGCCGGGTCCCGTCCTTCTTCACGAAGGCGCGCACGGCGTTGTAGGCCTTGTAGACCGCGTTGGACTTGGGCGCCATCGCCAGGTAGACCACGCACTCGGCCAGCGCCAGCTCGCCCTCGGGCGTGCCCAGGCGCTCGTAGACCTCGGCCGCGTCCAGCGCCAGGCGCAGCGCCCGCGGGTCGGCCAGACCGATGTCCTCGCTGGCCATGCGCACCAGCCGGCGCGCCATGTAGCGCGGATCGGCCCCGCCGTCGAGCATGCGCACGAACCAGTACAGGGACGCGTCCGGGTCCGAGCCGCGCACCGACTTGTGCAGCGCGCTGATGGTGTCGTAGAACTGCTCGCCGCCCTTGTCGTAGCGCCGCATGCGTTCGCCCAGCACCCGCAGCAGCCAGGCGTCGTCGATGGTGCCGAGCTTTTCGCGCGCGGCGGCGACGGCCAGCGTCTCCAGCGTGTTGAGCAGCCGCCGCGCATCGCCGTCCGCGTAGGCGATCAACCGGTCCTCCGCTACTTTTTCGATAGCTGGAACCGCTTGTATCGCCTGGGCCCGCGCCACGATCTGCCGCAGGTCTTCCTCGCCCAGCGGCTGCAGCACGTAGACCGCCGCCCGCGACAGCAGCGCCGAGTTGACCTCGAACGACGGGTTCTCGGTGGTGGCGCCGATGAAGGTGAACAGGCCCGACTCCACATGCGGCAGGAAGGCGTCCTGCTGGCTCTTGTTGAAACGGTGCACCTCGTCGACGAACACGATGGTGCCCTGCGCCGTCAGGCCGTCGCGCGCGGCCTGGGCCCGCTCCACCGCCTCGCGGATGTCCTTCACCCCGCCGAGCACCGCGCTCATCGAGATGAACTGCGCGTCGAAGGCGTCGGCCATCAGCCGCGCGATGGTGGTCTTGCCGACCCCGGGCGGCCCCCACAGGATGCAGGAGTGCGGCCGGCCCGACTCGAAGGCGATGCGCAACGGCATGCCTTCGCCTAGCAGGTGCTGCTGGCCGATGACCTGGCCGAGGTTCCGGGGTCGCAGGCGCTCGGCGAGCGGCTGCTGCAAGGGGGTGGCGGCGGAGGCGGCCGGGGTCGTGCGTGGCATCGGACGGTTATATCGCGAAGCCCGGCGCGCCCGGGGAGCGCGCGGCATTCACACCGCCTGCCATGCGTGTCACAATTGGCTACAAAGCTTGCCGCCTGCTTTCTCCCGCAAGGAATCGCCTGTTGCGGCTTTCACCTCGTGACCAAGGTTCTCCGATGAATGCCACCCTCGGGTTTTTCGACCGCCTGCATGTGCAGGTCGCCCATGTGCTGCAGGAATACCTGCTGCCCAACAGCATCGCGATCGGCATCGGCATCACCATCCTGGTGCTGATCGCCTTCAACCGCCGCAACAGCGGCGAATCCTCCGCGCCCGACGAGCCGCGCGCATCCTCGCCCTCGCCTGCCTCCGCGCCGGCAGCGGCACCGGCATACGGCACCGCGCCGCAGGCGCCCGCCCCGGCCGCCGCGGTCGCAGTGGCCGACGACATGCGCACGCGCATCCTGGTGGTCGACGATTCGGCCGTCGCCCGCGCCAAGCTGCGCAAACTCTTCGAAGCCGGGGGCTACCGCGTGGACGTGGCGCGCGACGGCAACGAAGCCATCGAGATGCTGGGCGCGGCCTTCTTCTCGGTGCTGGTCACCGACCTGGAAATGCCCAACATGAACGGGCTGGAGCTCATCGCCCACGTCCAGGGCAGCCTCGACACCGAGGACCTGCCGGTCGTCGCGGTGACCGGCCACGACGAACTGCAGGCCCGGGTGCACGAATACGCCGGCCTGTACGGCATCTTCAAGAAGCCCTGGAACGAACGCGAACTGCTGCGCCGGGTCGAGTCGCTGGTGGCGATCCGCAAGCGCCCCGCCGTCGCGGCCCCGGCCGTGCCCGCCGGCTGGGCCGTCGCGCGCGACCCGGCCACCGCGATCTCGCACCGGCCGGAGCCGCGCTGAGCCGTCCGCCCCGCCGCCCCGGAGATCGCCGCCCGACGCTCGCCGGGCCGACCGGGCCGACCGGGCCGATGATGCCGGTCGCCCTGGCCGGCCTCCCGGACCGGCGGATGCCGGGGTCGGCCGGCGCCGGCGCCGCACCACGCAAGCGCTTTGGAATTTTTTTCCAAATTGGAATCCAGTTTTTTATGTTGGTACATTCGGTGAACTGACCGGTCCTTCATCCGGTGGAGCATCGACATGAGCGGAGTGCTGGAACGCAGCCTGAAAGTCCTCGAATACCTGGCGGAGCATCCCGGCGGCATCGCCCTGTCGTCGATCGCCGGCGACCTGGACATCCCCCTGTCCGCCGCCCACCGCCTGCTGACGGAGCTGATCCGCCACGGCTACGCCCGGCAGGACGCGCACGACGGGCATTACCGGCTCACCACCAAGCTGGTGTCCATCGGCCTCGCCTACCTGAGCCGCACCGGCATCGTCGACATCGCGCAGCCCCTGCTCGACCAGCTGGCGGGCAGCTCGGGCGAACTGGTGCGGCTGGCGGTGATCGACGACGACGAACTGATCTTCGTGGCCAAGGCGCAGGGCGCGCGCCACGGCCTGCGCTACGACCCGGACATGGGCCTGTCGGTCGCGCTCGCCTGCAGCGCCGCCGGGCACGCCTGGCTGTCCACCATGCCGGAGGACGACGCCCTGGCGCTGATCGCCCGCAAGGGCCTCTGCGATCCGAAGGACTACGGCCCGAACGCCCCGACCACGCTGGCCGGCGTGATGGAATACGTGAAGGCGGCGCGGGAACAGGGCTACAGCACCATCCGCGAAGTGTTCTCGCCCGGCATGACCGCCATGGCGGCGCCGGTCTTCGGCACGAGCGGCCAGGCGATCGGGGTCGTCACCATCGCCGGACCGCTGGTGCGGCTGTCCGAGAAGCGCATGGCGATGCTCGGCCCCGAACTCCTCGACATCGCGGGCCAGGTGTCCCGCGCGAGCGGCGCCTCCGGCCTGTTCCGCAAGCGCCCCTGATCGCCCGCAGGCCGCCGGGCCGGTCCCCGGCGGACAGTCTGCGCCGAAGGCCCCGGACGCTTCCGCATCCGGGGCTTTTCCGCAGGGCGACGCTACATTCGAGGCAAGGCCCGGCCCTTCCGACTCCTCAGAACCACCACCCGAGATCCGACATGAAAATCGCCACCTGGAACGTCAACTCCCTGGGCGTCCGCCTCCCCCAGGTGCTCGACTGGCTGGCCGCCACCGCGGTCGACATCCTGTGCCTGCAGGAACTCAAGCTGCACGACGACAAGTTCCCGCTCGACGCGCTCCGGGACGCCGGCTACCACGCCGCGGTCTTCGGCCAGAAGACCTACAACGGCGTGGCCATCCTGAGCCGGCTCCCGCTGCGCGACGTGGCCAAGAACATCCCCGGTTTCGAGGACGCGCAGTCGCGGGTGATCGCCGCCACCGTCGATGCCCCGGACGGGCCGTTGCGCGTGGTCAACGGCTATTTCGTCAACGGCCAGGAGCCGGGCAGCGAGAAGTTCGACTACAAGATGCGCTGGCTGCACGCGCTGCGCGAGCAGATGCGCGCCGAGCTGGCCGCGCACCCCCGGCTCGCGCTGGTCGGCGACTTCAACATCGCGCCCGAGGACCGCGACTCCTTCGACCCGGACGGCCTGCGCGAGACCATCCACCACACCACCGAGGAACGGCTGCATTTCCAGGCCCTGCTGGACCTGGGCCTGACCGACGCCTTCCGGATGTTCGACCAGCCCGAGAAGAGCTTCTCGTGGTGGGACTACCGGATGCTCGGCTTCCAGAAGAACCGCGGCCTGCGCATCGACCACATCCTGGTCAGCGACGCGCTGCGCCCGCGGGTGACCGCCTGCCATATCGACCGCGCACCGCGCAAGAACAAGCAGCCCAGCGACCACACGCCCGTGGTCGTGGAGTGCTGAGCGGCCAACCCGGCATCAGCTATATTTTTGATAGCTGGAAGCGAAGGCGGAATGCGGGCAGAACGCCGATCGGGCTGCCGTAGCCCGCCCGCCGGCCCTATTCGAGCCCCAGTTCCTGGATCTTGCGGGTGATGGTGTTGCGGCCGATGCCGAGCTTCTGCGCGGCTTCGATGCGGCGTCCGCGAGTGGACGCCAGCGCGGTCAGGATCAGGCGCGACTCGAAGCGCCGCGTCAGCGCATCCCAGACGTCGTGCGATCCGCCGTCGAGCAGCGTCTGCGCCTCGGCCTCCAGCCCGGCCTCCCAGGCCGACGGGGCGGCGCCCGACGGATGGGGCGTGATGGCACCCGGCGCTCCGGCGCCGGCCGGCTCGCCGGCGTTTCCGAAGGCCGACGCGCCCCAGGGCGCCCCGGCCTCGGCGAGTGCCGATTCGCCGACCGGCACGGCCTCGCCGCCCGGTGCCGGCTCGACCGCCGAGGGCATCGGCGCAGCGGTCCGCTCGACCGGTGCCGCGGACACGGTGTCGGCGCCCAGCACCTCCGGCGGCAGGTCCTTGGATTCGATCACCTGCGACGGCGCCATCACCGTCAGCCAGTGGCAGATGTTCTCCAGCTGCCTGACGTTGCCCGGGAAGGCGAAGCCGCCCAGCCGCGCCAGCGCCGCGTCGGCGATGCGCTTGGGCTCGACGCCGAGCTGCCGTGCGCTCTGCTGCAGGAAATGGCGCGCCAGCACCGGGATGTCCTCCCGCCGCTCGCGCAGCGGCGGCAGGCGCAGGCGGATGACGTTGAGCCGGTGGAACAGGTCCTCGCGGAAACCGCCTTCCTTGACCCGCTGCTCCAGGTGCTGGTGGGTCGCGGCGATCACCCGCACGTGCGTCTTGACCGCGCTGTGGCCGCCGACCCGGTAGAAGTGGCCGTCGGACAGCACCCGCAGCAGCCGCGTCTGCAGGTCGAAGGGCATGTCGCCGATCTCGTCGAGGAACAGCGTGCCGCCCTCGGCCTGCTCGAACCGGCCGCGCCGCATCGTCTGCGCGCCGGTGAAGGCCCCGCGCTCGTGGCCGAAGAGCTCGCTCTCCAGCAGGTCCTTCGGGATGGCGGCGGTGTTGATCGCGACGAAGGGTCCGCCGGCGCGCGGCGAATGCTTGTGCAGCGCGTGCGCCACCAGCTCCTTGCCCGAGCCGGATTCGCCGGTGATCAGCACGGTGACGTTGCTCTGGCTGAGCCGGCCGATGGCGCGGAACACGTCCTGCATCGCCGGCGCCTGGCCGAGCATCTCGGGGCTGGCGGCGAGGGTTTCCTCGGCGACTTCCTCGCGCTGGCTCTCCTCCACCGCGCGCCGGATCAGCTCCACCGCCTTGGGCAGGTCGAAGGGCTTGGGCAGGTATTCGAAAGCGCCGCCCTGGAAGGCCGACACGGCGCTGTCCAGGTCCGAGAAGGCGGTCATGATGATCACCGGCAAGCCCGGCTGCACCGCCTTGATCTTCTCCAGCAGGTCGAGCCCCGAGCCGCCGGGCATGCGGATGTCGCTGACCAGGATCTGCGGGCCCTGCGACGCGTCGCCGCCGGCTTCGTCGAGCGCGGCGAGCGCGGCGAGCACGTCGCGCGGATTGGTGAAGCTGCGGGTCGGCAGGCCTTCCCGCAGCAGGGCCTTCTCCAGCACGAAACGGATCGACTGGTCGTCATCCACTATCCAGATGGGCTTCATGAGATGCTGTCGCTCCTTATCTCCGGCACCGCCCGTCGGGGCGGCGGCACGGCATGTCCATGGCTTGTGCGGGCAGCGGCTCAGGGCAGCGGAATCATCAGCGTGAAGTCCGTGCGCCCGGGGACGCTGTCGCATTCGATAAGGCCGTGGTGCTGCTGGACGAAGGTCTGCGCCAGCGTCAAGCCCAGTCCCGAACCGCCTTCGCGCCCCGAGACCAGCGGATAGAAGATCCTGTCCCGGATCTCCTCCGGCACCCCCGGCCCGTTGTCGATGACATGCAATTCCAGTGCCAGCCGGTAGCGCTGGCGGCCGAAGGTCACCTGCCGGGCGATGCGGGTGCGCAGCGTGAGGCGCCCCTCGCCCTCGGCGATCTGCGGCGCCAGCGCCTGCGCCGCGTTGTGGGCGATGTTGAGCACCGCCTGGATCAGCTGCTCGCGGTCGCCGCGGAACTCCGGGATCGAGGTGTCGTAGTCGCGCACCACCTGCAGCCCGCGCGGGAACTCGGCCAGCACCAGCGAGCGCACCCGCTCGCAGACCTCGTGGATGTTGACGTCGGAGATCACGTGCGGCTTGCGGTGCGGCGCCAGCAGCCGGTCGACCAGCGTCTGCAGCCGGTCGGCCTCGTGGATGATGACCTGGGTGTATTCGATCAGGTCGCGCGACTCGACCTCCATCTGCAGCAGCTGCGCCGCGCCGCGGATGCCGCCCAGCGGGTTCTTGATCTCGTGGGCCAGGTTGCGGATCAGCTCCTTGTTGGCCTGGGCCTGGTCGATCAGGCGCTCCTCCCGGTCCTGCCGGGTCTGCTGTTCGAGCGGCAGCAGCTCGATCACCACCTCGTTGCCGCGCTCGGCCTGGGCGACGATGGCGTGCACCGGCAGCGGCTCGTGCGCCGGGCGGCGCAGCATCGTCTCGAAGCGCAGCGCGGCGAAGGCGTTGGTCTGCGCGCCGGCGATGGCGTGGCGCATGATCTCCGGCACGGTGAGGAGGTCGGCGAACTGCGAGCCCTCGATCGCCTTGCGCGAAATGCCCAGCGCGTCTTCCAGCGCGGCGTTGGCGAAGCAGACCACGCCGTCGCTGCGCACCACCGCGATCAGCGTGGCCAGCATGTCGAAGGGCTGGAACTGCGGCAGCGGCCCGGCGGGCGCCGGTTTCGGCGCCGGCGCCTCGACGACCGCGGGCTGGCGGATGCGCTTGAGCTTCTTCAGCAGGGACGACCTGGCGGGCTTCGGGGCCGGTGCCGGGCCGGCGCCGGACGCATCGGCGGCGGGCGCGGTGGCCAGGGGGCCGCCGCCCGCCGGGGACACGGGAAGGCGGGCCATCAGCGGCCGCCCGGAATGCGCGCGATCTCGCGCTGGATGCCCGCGATGTCGTTCTCGTTGCGGATCAGCTGCGCCTTCAGGTCGGCCACCCGGTCGAGGTACTTCTGGTAGTTGCGGGTCTCGGGACCGAGCTTCTCGGGCTCGCCGTCGTTGTACTCGCGGCGCAGTTCGGCCTGGCGCTGCTGGGCGCGGCGCAGTTCGCCGTCGAGGATGGCGCGGGCATCGGCGTCGCGCGCCCGCTGGTCGGACACCGCGGGTTCGCTGCGGACGGCCGCGGCGGACGGCGCGGTCACGGTGCGGGCCCCTTCGGCCGGGTTGGCCGAGGGCGCGGCCGCGCCGCCGTTGGGCCGCACGCCCTGCACCACGGTGACGTTGCCGCCTTCCATCAGCTTGCAGCCGCGGTCCTTGGCGAGCGCGGCGTTGTTGGTGTATTCGTTGCCGCAGCGGTAGATGCGGTCCTGGGCGGAGGCGGTGCCCGCGGCCAGTCCGCCGAGGGCGAGGGCCAGGACCGCCAGGGGACGGCCGTATCGGACGATCAGGTCAGTGGTGTGCATTGCGATGATTTCCCGCCATCCGGCGCGTCGGTAGTCGGCATGAGGCCGGCCCCGGAGTATCCCGCAGGCCGCGGATGTGATGGACCCCGGGGCGCGCCGGTGGTTCCATGAAAAAAGGGCAGCCGAAGCTGCCCTTTTCCCGTTTCGCCGGCGCGGCACGCGGGTGCCGCAGCCGCGTGATCAGCCGATCACAGCGAGTAGTACATGTCGAACTCGATCGGGTGCGTCGCCTGGCGCAGGCGGGTCACCTCGCCCGACTTCAGCTCGATGTAGGCATCGAGCATCGAATCGGTGAACACGCCGCCCTTGGTCAGGAAGGCGCGGTCCTTGTCGAGGTATTCCAGGGCCTGGTCGAGGCTGTGGCAGACGGTCGGCACCAGCGCGTCCTCTTCCGGCGGCAGGTGGTACAGATCCTTGGTGGCGGCTTCGCCCGGATCGATCTTGTTCTCCACGCCGTCGAGGCCGGCCATCATCAGGGCCGAGAAGCCGAGGTACGGGTTCATCAGCGGATCGGGGAAGCGCGCCTCGATGCGGCGGCCCTTCGGGTTGGCCACGTACGGGATGCGGATCGATGCCGAACGGTTCTTGGCCGAGTAGGCCAGCTTCACCGGGGCTTCGTAGCCCGGGACCAGGCGCTTGTAGCTGTTGGTGCCGGGGTTGGTGATGGCGTTCAGGGCACGGGCGTGCTTGATGATGCCGCCGATGTAGTGCAGCGCGTACTCGGACAGGCCCGCGTAGCCGTCGCCGGCGAACAGGTTCTTGCCGTCCTTCCAGATGGACTGGTGGACGTGCATGCCGGAGCCGTTGTCGCCGACGATCGGCTTGGGCATGAAGGTGGCGGTCTTGCCGTAGGAGTGGGCCACGTTCCAGACCACGTACTTCAGCAGCTGGGTCCAGTCGGCGCGCTCGACGAGCGTGCTGAACTTGGTGCCGATCTCGTTCTGGCCGGCGCCGGCCACTTCGTGGTGGAACACCTCGACCGGGATGCCCAGGGATTCGAGGATCAGCACCATCTCGGCGCGCAGGTCCTGCGTGCTGTCGACCGGGGGCACGGGGAAGTAGCCGCCCTTGACGGTCGGGCGGTGGCCCTTGTTGCCGCCTTCGAGCTTGGCGCCGCTGTTCCACGGCGCTTCGTATTCGTCGATCTTGAAGAAGGTGCCGGACGCGTCGGTGTTCCAGCGCACGCCGTCGAAGATGAAGAACTCGGGTTCCGGGCCGAAGAAGGCGGTGTCGCCCAGGCCGGAAGCCTTCAGGTAGGCCTCGGCGCGCTTGGCGATCGAACGCGGGTCGCGGTCGTAGGCCTTGCCGTCGCCCGGCTCCAGCACGTCGCACGACAGGATCAGCGTCGGCTCTTCGAAGAAGGGGTCGAGGTTGGCGGTGTTCGGATCGGGCATGAGCAGCATGTCCGATGCTTCGATGCCCTTCCAGCCGGCGATCGACGAGCCGTCGAAAGCGTGGCCGGACACGAACTTGTCTTCATCGAAATGAGAAAGCGGCACCGTGACGTGCTGTTCCTTGCCTCGGGTATCGGTGAAACGGAAGTCCACGAACTTGACTTCGTTTTCCTTCACCAGCTTCATCACGTCTGCGACGGTCTTTGCCATTCAGGCTCTCCTGGGTTGAATGCAGATCAAAACTACGGGGACGCGGCAGGAATGCAGTTTCTATGCCACTACGCCACGGCATCCGCTCGGGGGTGCAGCCTGGTATTTTGCCTGCTGGCGCACGCCGGACCCGGGAGACGGCGCGAAGCCGCCGCGTGTTTTTTCGGCGGCCGAAGCCGTGCTGATTTCTTCCCCGCATGGATGCACGATCATGGTGCAATCCGGGATGCACGCATTCGGTGCAGCAACGAAAATTTCAGCTGAATACCGAATTAACGCACCAACTCGGGGCCCATCTGCACGCCGAAGGGCCGAAGGCCGTCCAGCAATGCTGCATAGGCGTGCACGGTGGCATCGGTATCGCCCTTCACGCCCAGCTCGATGTGACGACCGTATTCCGGATGGTCCACGCTCGGCAGGCTGAACACCTTGATGCCCGGATACGTGGCCTCGATCTGCTCCATCAGGGGCGTCAGCGAGGCTTCCATCGCACCGAACACGATCACCGAGCGCTCGGTGTGCGCCTGGACATGGGCCAGGTGGGCGTAGTGGTGGTCCAGCACCCATTCGATCATCGGCCATGCCATGACCGGGAAACCGGGCACGAAATGCACCATGCCGCCGCCCGGGCCCATGCTGCTGAAGCCGGGGATCTTGTTGTAGGGGTTGGGGATGATGCGGGCGTGCGCCGGGAACACGCCCATGTTGAGCCGGTGGATGTTGTCCGGGCGGTCGGGCTCGTAGGTGGTGCCCTGCTCGCGCGCGGTGTCGGCCATGCGTTCGCGGATCAGGGCCTCGGCCTCGGGGTGCAGCACCAGCGATTCGCCCAGGGCCCGGGCCGCGCACTGGCGGGTGTGGTCGTCGGGCGTCGCGCCGATGCCGCCGCAGGAGAACACCACGTCGCTGGTAGCGAAGGCGCGCTGCAGCGTGGCGGTGATGCGGTCGGGGGCGTCGCCCACGTAGTCCGCGTAGGCCAGCTGCAGCCCGCGGGCGGAAAGCAGTTCGATGACCTTGGGCATGTGCTTGTCGGCCCGCTTGCCCGACAGGATCTCGTCGCCCACGATGATCAGGCCGAAGGACGGCGGGCCTTCGAGCGCGGGCCGGGGCGCCGCGGGGGCCCCGTGGCTGGAGGAGACGAGGGAACCGTGGACGAGGGATGCGGAGGTCATCCGCGCATGGTAGCGCTGCGCGGCGGCATCCGTGTATCGGCCATCCGCATCCGGTGCAGCACCGCCAGCGCGTACTCCGCGAACCACAGCGCCGAGAACGCCAGCACCGCCGCGTAGAGCCACACCGCCAGCGGCGCCAGCACCACGAAAGCGGCCACGAACCACAGGCCCGACACCCAGGTCATCGCCGGCACCGCGCCCAGCAGGCCGCAGACGGTGCCCATGGCCAGCAGCGGCCACCGGTGGCGGCGCAGGATCGCCGCGCGCTCGGCCGCGCTGGCATGCTCGGCCAGCGCGTCGAAGACCATGACCCGGTAGGTGAGCCAGCCCCACACCAGCGGCGAGATCACCAGCATCAGCGGCGGCGCCAGCCACAGCGGCAGGGACACGGCCAGCACCAGCAGCGCGGCGCCCGCCGACCGGAACGACCAGCGCAGGCTCTGCCAGAACGATCCGCCGTGCCGCTTCTCCAGCGCCGGGAAGCGCCGCCGCGCCACGCCCGCGGTCAGCAGCGGCGTCATGGCGAGCGAGGCCGCCAGCAGCACCGCGATGCCCACCGCCGGCACCGCGACCGCCAGCACCACCACCGCGGCCGCGGCCTGGCGCATCCAGTACCAGCCCCGGTCGCCGATCCGGTCGCCCAGCGCATGCAGCGGACCGATGCCGTCGAGCCAGCCGGCCAGGCCGCCCACCGTCGCGTCCCATCCGGCCTGGCCCAAGGCCGCCAGCAGCAGCACGGCGAGCACCGGCGGCGCCAGCGTCAGGCCCAGCACGGCCGGGCGCAGCATTCCGGCGGCCGCGCGCAGCGCGCTCGTCACCGGCCAGGCGAAGGCGCCGTCGGCTCCCGCCACGCCGGAGGCCATGTCAGCCCCGGCCCAGCAGCCGCAGGACGCCCAGCCACTGCTGCGACCACCAGCCCCGGCCGTAGTCGCGCAGCCGGCCCCGGGCGTCGGGCTCGACCTGGTCGCGGATGCCGGTCGGGTCGAAGCGCAGCCGGAAATCGGCGGTGCGGAACAGCATGTCCCACCACGGCAGCAGCACCCCGAAGTTGTGGCCGCCGAGGGTCTTCGGGCCGTCCGTCTCGTGGCCGATCCCGATGCTGTGGTGCAGCCGGTGGAAGCGCGGGCTGACCCAGAGCCGCTCGCCGATGCGGCCGAACCACAGCCGCAGGTTGGCGTGGTGGAAGTTCTCGCTGAGCTGGGTGATCGCCACCACCGCCACGAACTGGCCCGGCGCGATGCCGATCAGCTGGGCCACCACCACGATGATGCAGTCGTGCAGCACGTCGTCGATCAGGTGGTTGCGGTTGTCGCTCCACATCGTCATCTGCCGCTGCGAGTGGTGCAGCGCGTGCAGCTTCCACCACCAGTGGAAGCGGTGCTGGCCGCGGTGGATCCAGTATTCGACGAAATCGAACACCACCAGGTAGAGCAGCAGGCTGACCACCGCGCCGTCGGTCACCCCGGGCCAGACCTCGTCGAGGTGGAAGGTGCTCCAGCCGGAAACGCGCAGCGCCCCGAAGAGCGCGTCGAACAGCGGCTCCACCGCGAAGAACAGCGCCACCCGCACCAGGCCCAGCCGGGCGATCAGGGTGTAGACGATGTCCACCCGCACCGCCGCCCGGTCGCGCACCGGCTCCACCGGCCGCCAGCGCTGCAGCGGCGCGATGACCGCCACCATCACCGCCAGCTGGACCAGCCCCACCAGCAGCCAGCCGGTGGCGACGTAGCCGTCCTCGATGAAGCTGCCGAGCCCGAGCGCGAACAGCAGCGGCTGCACCACCCGCTCGAACAGCCCCTGCTGCGCCATGTCGAACACGTTGACGAATCCGTCGACCAGCCTGTCCATCGCTCGTTCCTCCGGGTTCCGATACGCGGTGATTCTGGATGCGCGGCCGGCTACCGGCCCGCGGGGCGCGCGCCGTGCCGGGCGATCCAGTCCCGGTAATCGGGATGGGCGCGCAGCGTCTCGAAGCAGAAGCCCTTCGCCTGCAACCCGGTGACCAGCGGCTCCAGCACCGCCGGCGCCCAGGCGTCCTTGCGCGACCAGATGCCCAGGTGGGCGAGCAGGATGTCGCCGGGCCGGATGTCGCGCAACGCCTTCTGCAGCAGGGCCGGATTGCTGAACTTCTCGCTCGGCAGCTCGTCGCCCAGGAAGCCGGCGGGCGCCCAGCCGACGTGCGCGTAGCCGCAGCCGCGCGCGGCCGCCAGCAGCGCCGGCGAGGTCTTGCCGCCCGGCGCCCGGAAGAGCGGCAGCGGCGCGACGCCGGTGACCTGCCGCAGCCGGTCCGCGGAGCGCGCGATCTCCGCGCAGTAGGCCGCGGCATCCATGGCCGACTCCCGGCCCTCCTGCGGCCCGGCGGACGGACGGATGCGGAAGCGCGGCGCGCCGTCGGGCCCGGCGGGCAGGTCGCCGCGCCAGTAGGCGTGGTCGAAGGTGTGCGAGGCGAAGGCATGGCCTTCGGCCGCGCGGTCGCGCCACCACGGCGCCCAGTGCTCGCCCAGGCTGCCGTCGCCGACCTTGGTGCGCTCGTTGGCCGCGAAGAAGGTGACGCGCACCTGGTGCCGGCGCAGCACGTCGGCGATCAGCGGCGCGACCTCCATGTGGCCGGTGTCGAAGGTCAGGTACACCGGCTTGGCGCAGGCCGCGCCGCCGGTCGCCGCGCCGGCCGTCCACGGCATCGCCGCCAGCAGCAGCGCCAGCGCCGCCGCGCGGCGGCGGGGTTCAGCGCATCGGCGCATGGTCGATGGTCCAGACGCCGTGCGGCGACTTGCCGACCTTGACCTGGCGCACGATCTGGCGCGAGGCGGTATCGATCACCGTCAGCTTGCGCGCCCAGCGCGAGGTCACCAGCAACGTGCGCCCGTCGGCCGAGATGTCCATGCAGTCCGGCCCGCCCGGCGCGGGATAGGCCGCCACTTCCTTGCGGGTCTGGGTGTCGACCTTGCTGATGGTGTTGGACACCCGGTTGCTGACGTACAGATGCCGCCCGTCGCCCGCCGGCCGGAAGGCGTGCGACCCCTTGGCGGTGACGACCGATTCGAGCTTGCGCGGCTGCGCCTCGCCGACGTCGTAGACCTCCACGCCCTCCCCGCCGGTCAGCCCGAGGAACAGGGTCCGGTCGTCGTTGGTCACGTAGATGTCCGCGGGCGAGGTGCCGGTGGGCGTGCGCCACTTGATGGCCTGGGTGGCCATGTCGATCGCGACGAGCTCGTCGCTGTCCTGCATCGACGCGTAGACGGTGCTGCTCTTGTTGTCGATCCACAGGTGGCTGGGCGTCTTGCCGGTCGGCACCCGCTTGACCAGCGTCAGGTCCTGGCCGTCCCAGCGGTAGAAATCGACATGGTTGAGCCGGTTGGCGTTGGTGACGAGCCACTTCATGTCCGGCGAGAAGCGCAGGTGGTACGGGTCCACGATGCCGCGCACCGTGCGCTGCACCTCGGCCGTGCGCGGGTCGATGAAGGTCAGCGAGTCGGACAGCGCGTTGGCCACGATCACCGACTTCTGGTCCGGCGTCAGGTAGAGGTGGTGCGGCTCCTTGCCCGTGGGAATGCGCTTGGTTTCGGTCCAGGTGGCCGGGTCGATCACGCTGACGTCGGCGTCGAGCGAGTTGAGCACGAAGATCGGATGCGTCAGCCCGGGCGATACCGGGCCGGATGGGTTCATGGCCGGTGGCGCGACAGGGGCCGCTGCCCGCGCCAGCGCGGGCGACAGGACGAGCGCCAGGGTCTGCAGAGCGAATGCGCGCCGCGAAGCGGGCGCCGGGAGTCCGGGAATGACGGAAGGTTGCACGCGATGAGGTTCGGCTGGAGGAAGCCCGAAAGTGTAGCGACGCCCTCCCGGGGCATGCGCTCCGTTACGAAGTTTCCCCTGTCCCGGCGGGGCGGCCGGGCACCGGTCAGGCCGCGGCGGCCGCCGCCGTCCGCGCCGCCGCCGGCAGCGGCTGCAGCAGCGCCAGGTCGGCCGCCTGCAGCCAGCGCCACTGGCCGGGCGCGAGGCCGTCGAGCGTCAGCCCGCCGATGCGGGAGCGGTGCAGCGTCTCCACCCGGTTGCCGACCGCGGCCAGCATGCGCTTGACCTGGTGGTACTTGCCGTCGGTCAGCGTCATGCGCAGGTGGCGCGTCTCGCCCGGCTCGCCGACCGTCTCGCAGGCCGCGGCCCGCACCGGCTTCGGATCGTCGTCCAGCACCACGCCCGCCAGCAGCCGCGCCACCTGCTGCGCATCGACCGGGTGCTTGGCGCCGATCTCGTAGACCTTGGGCACATGCTTCTTGGGCGAACTCATGCGGTGGATGAACTGGCCGTCGTCGCTGAGCAGCAACAGGCCGGTGGTGTCCTGGTCGAGCCGGCCCACGGCCTGCACGCCCTGCACCGCATGCTTGCTGGGCCGCTGCCGCAACGGCGCCGGCAGCAGCGTGTAGATGCTCGGGTAGGTCGAGGGTTTCTGGGAGCACTCGGTGCCGGCCGGCTTGTGCAGCATCAGGTAGGCCTGCGCGTGGTATTCCCATTCGACGCCCTGCACGCGCATCGACAGTCCGTCGGTATCGACCTCCTCGTGGGCCAGGGTGCAGGCACGCCACGGGTCCCCGCCCTCCTGCGCCGTCTCCCGCACCTGCACCCAGCCCTGCTGTACCAGGCCGGCGCACACCCGGCGGGTGCCGAAACCCTGCGAATAAAGTATGTCCTGTATTTCCATGGAAAGGATTATGCGTGCCGCCGCAGCGCGGTTCCGGTCGCCAACGCATTATCCGGAAGCGACGGATCGATTATTCAGGAGGCACCACATAATCGCCGCCGAATACGCTGGCGGCATGCTCTTCCACGCCGTATCCCCGCGAACCGGAGCCGCGACATGGCCGGTGCGATTGATTTAGAATGCCGCGTTTTCCACGCGGCGATACGCCCCAGAGATCCGGGTTACGCCACGATTCTTATTCAACGATCGACATTCACAGCAATAGCGGCAGGATTGGTGATGGCAAAGGAAGAACTCATCGAAATGCAGGGCCTGGTCAACGAAGTCCTGCCCGACTCCCGGTTCCGGGTCACGCTGGACAACGGCCACCAGCTGATCGCCTACACCTCCGGAAAGATGCGGAAGAACCACATCCGCATCCTGGCCGGCGACCGGGTCACGCTGGAAATGTCGCCCTACGACCTGAACAAGGGCCGGGTGACCTTCCGCTACATCGAAGGCCGCGGTCCGGCGGCTCCCCGGCGCTTCTGAGCCGGCGCGCTCCGGGCGATAGGAAGTCGCACCCGCCGACGAGGCGTTCGGACCCGTCGCACCCGCGCCGGTTTCCGCCGCGCGCCGAGATGCATGCCATGATGCCTGCTCTCCGTGCCGTGCCTCCGCCCACCGCTGGCGCGGGTCCTTCCCTTTCTCGCGAAGCAGTGCCTTGACCCTACCCGAGCCCGAACACCACCGCCCCGCCTGGATCAAGGCCCTGATCGTCGTCCTGGCCGCGGCGGTCGTCCTGAGCGTGGTCGGCTCGCTGCTGATCGCGTTCCGCCTGTTCCCCCGGCCGAGCGCGACCGAGGTATCCGCCCAGGATGCGCGGGACGCCTGCCAGAAGGCATCCCGCAGATTGCTCCGCAACCCCGACGGCGCGCAGTGGCTGGACGCGGAGCAATGGCGCGCCACCGGCGATGCATCCGGCAAGTGGACCGTGGTGCTGCAATACCGGCTGAGCAACAAGGACGGCGCGTCGAAATCCGGAACCGCCGACTGCACGATCCAGCACGAGCAGGCGACCAACGAGTGGCGCCTGCTGGATCTCGTCGAGAACTGAAGCGCTGCGGCGCCCCGGGCCGGGCGCATGCGGGTTGCGGACCCCATGCGTTCCCTCCTGACCACGGACGCCGACGGAGCATGCCGGCACCAGGCATCCGACACCGCTGGACGGCCCGACGGAAACAGTCCAGCAGGTGACGGACTTGTTACACGGCGAAGTCATCGGACCCTCCTAATGGGAGAAAACCAAGGTCCTCATGCCGCCATGTAACGCTCCCCTCCACGATCATTCTCCGGAGCCTTTTCGAAGCTTCTGGATGGCAGGCTTCGAGGGCGCGGATCACATCAACGGATTCGGCGTCCCGCTCGACATCAACACGCGCAACGGCCACACCGCCCGGCTCGACGAGGACTACGCCGCACTGGCTGCGTTCGGCCTGCGGACCGTCCGCGAAAGCATCGGCTGGCGGATGGTCCACCAACAGGGCGAGGCCGGCCTGCAGGCCATCGTCGCGCAGGCCGAGGCCGCATCGCGCCACGGATTGCAGATCGTCTGGAGCCTGATGCACTACGGCTGGCCCGCCGATCTCGATCCCCTGCAGCACGGCGAGGCCTTCGCCGACGCCTTCGCCGCGCACTGCGGCCGCATCGCCCGACTGCTCGATGCGGTGGACGGCCCCCGACCGGTCTACCAGCCGGTCAACGAAATCTCCTTCCTGTCCTGGGCCGCGACCCAGACCGGGCTGATCCACCCCTACCTGCCGTCGGACCCGGCCAACGGCTTCCTGCTCAAGCGGTCCCTGGTACGCGCCGCCTTGCGCGCCACCGACGCCATCTGGGCGGTGGACCCCGCCGCCCGCATCCTGCACACCGACCCGGTGATCCATGTCGAAGCGCACCGGGGCGCCGGCCCGCTCGCCAGTGCCGCCGCGGCGCGGGAGCACGCGGCGCAGTTCCAGGCCTGGGACATGATCGCCGGCCGCCTGGCGCCCGAGCTCGGCGGCGCACCCCGCTACCTCGACATCCCGGGCCTGAACTACTACCACGACAACCAGTGGGAGCACGGCACCGGCGCACGGCTGTACTGGCACCGCGGCGATCCCCGCCGCCGCCCTTTCGCCGACCTGGCGGAGAGCGTGTGGAAGCGCTACGGCCGGCCGCTGTGCATCGCCGAGACCGGCCACATCGGCGAAGGCCGCGCGGCATGGCTCGACCACATGGCCGCCGAGGTGCTGGACTGCCGCACCCGCGGCGTGCCGATCGCGGGACTGTGCCTCTACCCCATCGTGGACCGGCCCGACTGGCAGAGCGCCACCCACTGGCACCACAGCGGCCTGTGGGACGTGCCCGATGCCGACGCCGGCAACTTCGACCGCCGCCTCAACCAGCCTTATGCCGAGCGCCTGCGCCACTGGCAGGCGGCGCTCGACGACGCACCCACCCCGATTCCCGTTTACCCCTCTCCTCCATCTGTTCGCAGCCCATCCCCCATGACCAACCTCATTGTTTTCTCGCACCTCCGGTGGGACTTCGTCTACCAGCGGCCCCAGCACCTGCTGTCGCGCATCGGCACCCGGTTCCCGGTGCTCTTCGTCGAGGAACCCATCCCGGGCGCGCCGGAAACCCGGCTCGAGCACTACCAGCCGTGCGCCGGCGTGGTGGTGCTGCGCATGCACCTGACCAGCCACGGCGCGGGCTTCCACGACGACCATACGCCCGCCATGCGCGCGATGCTGGCCGGCTACCTCGCGGAGCACGGCATCGCGGACTACCTCGTGTGGTTCTACACCCCCATGGCCCTGCCCCTGGCGCGCGACCTGACGCCGCGCGGCAGCGTCTACGACTGCATGGACGAACTCGCCGCCTTCGACTTCGCGCCACCGGTCCTGATCGAGCGGGAGAACCACCTCTTCGACCAGGTGGACCTGGTCTTCACCGGCGGCCGCAGCCTCTACGAAGCCAAGCGCGGCCGGCACCCGCAGGTGCACTGCTTCCCGAGCAGCGTGGACCATGCCCATTTCGGACAGGAGAACGTCCCCGACCACCCCGACCAAGCGGAAATCGCCCGGCCGCGGCTGGGCTATTACGGCGTGATCGACGAGCGGCTCGACCTCGGACTCGTCGCCGCACTGGCCGATGCGCATCCGGACTGGCAGGTGGTCATGGTGGGCCCGGTGGCCAAGATCGATCCGGCCAGCCTGCCGGCAAGGCCCAACATCCATTGGATGGGCCAGCGCCGCTACGACGAGTTGCCGGCCTTCCTGGCGGGCTGGGACGTCTGCCTGATGCCCTTCGCGCTCAACGCGTCGACCCGTTTCATCAGTCCGACCAAGACACTCGAGTACCTGGCCGCCGGCAAGCCGGTCGTCAGCACGCCGGTGCGCGATGTGGCCGAGCAATACGCGGCGGTGGTGCCGATCGCCGCCACGCCAGCGGCTTTCGTGGCGGCCTGCGAAAGCATCCTGGCGCGCGGCCCGGAGGCCCGCCGGCGCGTTGCCGAGGACGGCGCGGCCGTCGTCGCGCGCACGTCCTGGGATGCGACCGCGAGCGCGATGGCGGCCCTGCTGCGCCAGGTCGACGAGGCCTCGCGGCCGATCGACGACGCCTCCGACCTCGCGGTCGCGCGGTCCCTCCAGGAAATCGCGTCGCGGCCTGCCGTCACCGCGCTCTAGTATTTTTTCCGTTCTCCAGGATCGCCCCACATGACTCATATCGCCATCGCCGGCGCAGGCTTTTCCGGGGCCGTGCTGGCCCAGGAGCTGGGCCGCGCGGGTTGCCGCGTCGAGGTTTTCGATGCGCGCCCGCATGTGGCCGGCAACTGCCACACCGCGCGCGACGGAGCCACCGGCGTGCTCGCGCACACCTACGGCCCCCACATCTTCCACACCAGCAACCTGCGGGTGTGGGAGTACATCCAGCAGTTCGGCGAATTCATGCCTTTCGTCAACCGGGTGAAGGCCATCAGCGGTGACCGGGTGTATTCGCTCCCGCTCAACCTGCTGACGACCAACCAGTTCTTCGGCCGCACTTTCTCGCCGGCGGAAGCCCAGGCCTTCTTCGCGGAGATCGGCGACCGGAGCATCGCGGAGCCGGCCAACTTCGAGGAGCAGGCGCTGTCCCTCATGGGCCGCGAGCTCTACGAAGCCTTCTTCAAGGGCTACACCACCAAGCAATGGGGCATGCCGCCTTCTGCCCTGCCCGCCAGCATCCTCAAGCGCCTGCCGGTGCGCTTCAACTACGACGACAACTACTACGCCAGCATCTACCAGGGGATGCCGCGCCACGGGTACACGCAGATCGTCGAGAACATGCTGGACCACGAGAATGTCGAGGTCCACCTGGGCACCCGGTTCGACCGTTCCATGGCGAAGGATTTCGACCACGTCTTCTACAGCGGCCCGATCGATGCCTGGTTCGACCACAGCGACGGCCGACTCGGCTACCGCACGCTCGATTTCGAGCGCGAGGAGCACGCGGGCGACTACCAGGGCAATGCGGTGATCAACTACTGCAACGAGACGGTGCCCTGGACCCGGATCGCCGAGCACAAGCACTTCGCCCCCTGGGAGTCGCACGAGCGCACCGTGGTGTTCAAGGAATACAGCCGCCTTTGCGGGCCGGACGACACCCCCTACTACCCGATCCGGCTCGCCGAGGAAAAGACGCAGCTCGCCCGCTACATCGAGAAGGCCCGTGCGGAAAGCGGCGTCACCTTCGTCGGCAGGCTCGGCACCTACCGCTACCTCGACATGCACATCACCATCGCCGAAGCGCTGGAGACGGCGGAACGTTTCCTCGCGCACCGGCAAGGCACGACGGCCATGCCGGCCTTCGTGGTCGATCCGCTGGCGTAAGGGCCCGTGGCGGCGGGGCGTGCCGGCCCGGACCGGCCGGCTCAACCGGTCCGCGCGCCGGACGTGCTGGCGCGCACCACCAGCTCGTAGTCCAGCTCGATGCAGGTATCCTGCACCGGCCGGCCCCGCATCAGCGCCACCAGCATGGACGCCGCGGCTGCCCCCACCTCGCCCCGCGGGGTGCGCAGGCTGGTCAACGGCGGCACCATCTGGCTGCTGCCGGGCAGATCGTTGAAGCCGGCGATCGCCACCTGTTCCGGCACGCGGATGCCGCGGCGCATGGCCTCCAGCAGCGCTCCCTGCGCCATGTCGTCGTTGCAAAAGAAGATCGCCTGGGGAGGCTGCGGCCCGGACATGATCCGCGCCAGCATGTCCGCGCCCAGCGCCATCGAAGAGGGCGCCGGATGCAGCCATTCGAGGGCCGGGTCGTAGCATCCGGCCCCGCGCAGGCATCGGCGGTATCCCTCGGCCCGCTTCATCACCCGGGAATCGAGTTGCGCGCCCACGAAGGCGATGCGCCGCGCGCCGCCCTCCAGCAGATGCGCTGCCACCGCATGGCCGGCATCCTGCTGCGAGAAACCGACGCAATGCACGCCGGACGCCCGGCTGGTCTCCATCATGTGCACGCAGGGCACGCCGCTGGAAGCGATCAGCCGGCGGGTTTCCTCGCTGCGCTCGAATCCGGTGACCAGCAGGCCGGACGGACGGTGCGCCAGCTGCTCGCCGAGCAGCTGCTCCTCCTCGTCCTGGTCGTAGTGCGTGACGCCGATCAGCGTCTGGAAACCTGCCGTGCGCAAGGTGCGCTGGACGCTCTCCAGCAACTCCACGAACAGCTGGTTCGACAGCAGGGGAATCAGCACCGCGACATGGTTGCTGCGCCGGGACGCAAGGGCACGCGCAGCCGGATCGGGCACATAGCCCAGGCGCTTCGCGGCGCCCTGCACCCGCTCCACCAGCACTGGCGTCACCGCGCGTTCTCCCCGCAAGGCACGCGACGCGGTGATCGGACTCACGCCCGCCTCAGCGGCTACATGATGGAGCGTGATGCGGCCGGTGCCGCGGGTTCGTGGCCTGTTCATCGTCAGAAGTTTGCCATCTCGGGAAGGTGTTCTTGGCTCTACAGGATAGCGCTGTCCGGATCGTCGCTGCGAAGAACGCCGTGGCTTGCCAAAAGAAGGTCCATGCCCTTTACACAACTGGGATGGGTGCTATCTATTCTGAAGCAAACACCCGATCCGTGCGATTGAGCCAAGCACCAGCTTCACGGGTTTTTCCGAATAAAGAAAAGACCATTCTTTTTTAGGATAGCGCTATCCCAAAATTTTTCAATGCGGTACTGCTTGAAGTCGCAAGGCATCGGCCACCGATTCTCAATTTCCAGGGTCCATACCATGAGCACCGTCGCAATAGATGATCCTGCGGCTTGTTCCCCGTCCAGAGCACGACCGGTCGATAGCGCAGCACACCACCCTGCCGTCGTGGTGATGGGCGTCTCGGGATGCGGCAAGTCGAGCGTGGCAGAAGCCCTGGCCCGATCCTTCGGTTGGACGCTGCACGAGGGCGATCGCTACCATGCGCCCGAAAGCGTCGCCAAGATGCGCGCCGGCGTGCCTCTGACCGACGACGATCGCGCCGACTGGCTCGACCAGCTGGGCACACTGCTGGCGATGGGCACGAAAGCTGGCGGCCAGACGCTTGCCTGCTCGGCCCTGCGCCGCACCTACCGAGACCGCCTGCGTGCTGCCTGTCCAGGGTTACGGTTCGTTTTCCTGCGGATCGACCACCACGAAGCGCTCGCTCGGGTGCAGATGCGCGCCGACCATTTCTTCTCGCCCTCCCTGGTCGCCGACCAGTTCGCCACGCTCGAATCGCCGCATGGCGAACCCGGCGTACTCGTTCTCGACGCGACCGAATCGATCGACATGCAGACATCACGCATCGCCGGATGGCTTCAGGCCTGATGGAGCCGCTTCCAGTTCGTTTGGCATTTCAACGCAATCCATTCCAGGAGACTCGCATGAATCCGCAGCTTCACTCAACCTCCCTGCCCTCATCACGTCGTTCCATCCTGCAACTCGCGCTCGGAGCGGCTGGAAGCTCCATGCTTCCAGCCTTCGCCCAAGCCGCATGGCCGACCAAAACCATCACGCTGGTCATCGGCTATCCCCCGGGAGGCCAAACAGACTTCGCCGGCCGCATGATCACCGGCGGCATGCAGACGATCCTGGGGCAAAGTCTGGTCATCGAGAACCGCGCAGGCGCGGGTGGCAACATCGCGACCGACAACGTGATGAAGTCCGCGCCCGATGGCTATCGCCTGCTGATAGGCAACGGGAACATCACCCTGAATCCGCACACCTACCGCAACACCGGCATGGCGGACCCGCTCAAGCTCACGCCTATCGGCAAGCTTCTGCAATCGTCCCTGGTGCTGGCGGTACCGAACTCGGTGCCCGCGAAAAATTATCGCGAGTTCGTCGAATGGGTAAAACAGCAGGACAAGGAGAAGCGCGGCATCGACTATGCGTCTGGCGGCCCGGGAAGCCTCACGCATGCCACCATGGAAGTGTTCCGCGAACGCATCGGCAAGCCGAACATGAACCATGTGCCTTACAAGGGCAGCGCTCCCGCCATGACCGACCTGATCGCCGGACGTGTCAGCGCGATGTTCGACGCAGCTTCCGTACTGGCGCCTTTCATCAAGTCGGGCCAGCTACGTCCGCTGTTAGTGACAGGCACGACCCAGGTACCCGCATTTCCGGACGTACCGACTGCAGCCGAGGCGGGCCTTTCCAATTTCGAGATCATTTCCTTCATCGGCCTGTATGGTCCACCAGGCTTGGCTCCGGATGTAGTACGCAAGGTCAATGTGGCGATGAACACCACCTTGAAAGACCCGACAGTTATTCGGACCATCATCGAGCGTGGTGATGAACCGGGTGGTGGGACCCCCGAACAGCTCGCCACCCTCACCCGCGACTACTACAAGCTCTGGGGAGAAATCGTGCGTGCCAATGACATCCGGGCAGAATGAGTTTTTTTGGATCGATCTTTCGGTGCACTGTTCAAACAAAACAGAACAAAGAAAGTTTCCCAAAGCAGAAAGCCCCTTCAGTCGAGGGACTGAAGGGGCATCTGGGCTGTAGGAGCCTG
>JAKOND010000017.1 GCA_022702125.1 Burkholderiaceae bacterium | reverse complement strand
ACGGGGGAGGGATGGAAGACGGCGGACATGGACGAGGGGCGGGGTGCGGGAAGTCGGTGGGGGGTGGGCGAGGAAGGTGGCGGGACGTCGGATGGCGGGCGCGGCGCCCGGGACGCGACGGTGTCGCGCCGGGTGTCAGGCGACGCGGCCCGGGATCGGTGGCGTCATTCGTCCTCGGCGGCCGCCTTCTTGGCCGGGTGGCCGGCTCCCAGCCGGCTGCGGCTGCTGTCGTGCAGCCACGGCAGCACCGCCTCGGTCATGCGCGCGGCCGACTTCACCGAGCCCGCGGCCCGGTGCGCCACCGCGCTGGTCAGCGCCTCGATCAGGGCCAGCGCGGAGGATTCGGAGTTGGCGGCGTACTGGTTCTCGGTCTGGGCGAACAGGCACACCTGGGCGTACGGGACCAGCGGCGACCGGACGCTGTCGGTCAGGGCCAGCACGTTCACGCCCCGCTGGAAGGCGCCCTGCGCCAGCATCACCGTGTCGGTCAGGTAGCGCGGGTAGCTGATGGCGACCAGCAGGTCGTCGGCCGCCATGCGCGGCAGCAGGCGCGCGCCGTAGGACGCGCCGGCCACGCCCGACAGCAGGTGCACGTTGTCGCAATGCCCGTCGAGGCCGCGCTGCAGCAGCCCCGCCAGCCAGCCGCTGGCGCCGAAGCCGGCCAGGTAGACGCGCCGCGCCCGCAGGATGGCCTCGACCGCGGCTTCGCAGGAGGCGGCATCCAGCGACTCGCGGGTGGCGGCGATGTTGCGCTGGCTCTCCTCGAGCGCGGCGGCGAACACGTCGCGCGTGCTGCTGGGCTTCTCGATGCGGATGCGCATCTTCTCGATGGGCGCGAGCATCGCCTCGAACCCGCGCACCAGCTCCGAGCGCAGCATCGGGTAGCCCTCCAGCCCGACGGCGCGCGCGAAGCGGTTGGCCGTCGCGACCGAGACGCCCACCGCCGCCGCCAGCTCGTCGATCGGCATGGTCGCGGCCTGCAGCGGATGGGCCAGCACGTAGTCGGCCATCTGCTGGTGCGAGCGGGTCAGCGTCGGGCGCACCCGTCCGATGCGGATGGCGATGGACACCGGGTCGGTGGAGGCAAGCTCGGACATGGCGGAAGGAACGGGGGCCGGTCTGATTAAAAATTTACAGTACCGCAATAATAAAGAAAAAAATCGGTCATTCACAGGAGTTTGTGACCGTGGTTTTACGGATATGCCCCGATCCGGGACGACGAAGCGGCCGAAGCCCGGCGCAGATCGCGGGGGTCGCGTCGTCCGCAACGCCTGCGGGTCCTCGCCGGTGACGGACAATGGCGTCCATGAACTGGATCGACGAAGTCAAATGGGATGCGCAGGGCCTGGTGCCGGTCATCGCGCAGGAGCAGGGCAGCGGCGACGTGCTGATGTTCGCGTGGATGAACCGCGAGGCGCTCGCCAAGACCGCCGAGCTCGGCCGCGCGGTCTATTACAGCCGCTCGCGCGGCAGGCTGTGGTTCAAGGGCGAGGAATCGGGCCACGTGCAGACGGTGCACGACATCCGCCTCGACTGCGACAACGACGTGGTGCTGCTCAAGGTCACCCAGCAGGGGCACGAGCCCGGCATCGCCTGCCACACCGGCCGCCACAGCTGCTTCTTCCAGAAGTACGAAGACGGCGCATGGCATGCCGTCGAGCCGGTCCTCAAGGACCCCGAATCCATCTACAAGTGAGAGCGAGCTGAACCGATGAGCGACACCGACACCATCGCCCCGGCCGACCGGCTGCAGGACGCCCTGGCGCGCCTCGCGGCGGTCATCGAGAGCCGCAAGGCCGCCAACGGCGGCGACCCCGACAGCAGCTACACCGCGCGGCTGCTGCACAAGGGGCCGGACGCCTTCCTCAAGAAGATCGGCGAGGAGGCGACCGAGGTCGTGCTGGCCGCCAAGGACGCCGACCACGGCGGCAACACGCCCGCGCTGCAGCAGAAGATCGTCAACGAGACCGCCGACCTGTGGTTCCATTCGATGGTCGCGCTGGCCCACTACGGCCTGGGCCCGGCCCAGGTGATCGCCGAGCTGGAGCGCCGCGAAGGCACCAGCGGCATCGAGGAGAAGGCCCTGCGCAAGGTCCGCGCCCGCGAGGAGCAGCAGCCATGAACCGTCCGCCCGAGATCGTCGACATCGAGAACGGCCGCGTGCCCGACGGCTCGCTCGCTACCATCGGCTGGGTCAGCTACATCCTGCACCTGGTCGTCGCGCTCGGCGCGGTCATCCCCAGCGCCCAGGCGTCGGTGCTGCTGCTGGTGGTGGCGCTGATCATCGACCTGGTCAAGCGCGAGGATGCCGTCGGCACCTGGCAGGAATCGCATTTCCGCTGGCGCATCCGCTCGGTGGCGTGGGCCGGCGTCCTGTACGCGGTCACCATCCCCCTGTGGCTGCTGCTGCTCGTGCCGGGCTGGATCGCGTGGACGCTGATCTCGCTCTGGTTCCTCTACCGCATCGTCAAGGGCATGGTCCGGATGAACGCCCGCCAGCCCGTGGAGCCCGCACCCCATGGCCTCTGATCCGAACTGCATCTTCTGCAAGATCGCCGCCGGCGCCATCCCGTCGCGCAAGGTCCACGAGGACGACGAGATCCTCGCCTTCCACGACATCGCGCCCTGGGCGCCGGTGCATTTCCTGTTGATCCCCAAGGAGCACATCGCCTCGCTGGCGAACGCGGAGCCCCGCCACGAGGCGCTGCTCGGCCGCATGATGGCGCTGGCGCCGAAGCTGGCGCTGGAGCAGGGCTGCGAGCCCTATCCGGCGGGCGGCTTCCGGGTGATGGTCAACACCGGGGCCCACGGCGGCCAGGAGGTCCACCACCTGCACCTGCACGTCATGGGCGGCCCGCGGCCCTGGGCCAAGGGGTGATACTCCGACCCCGGTGCCGTCCCGACAAACGGCCGACCTAGAATCCGCCTTATCCGTTTACCTGAACACGCAGGAGATTTCTCATGGGTTCCTTTTCCATCTGGCACTGGCTGATCGTGCTGCTCATCGTCGTCATGGTCTTCGGCACCAAGAAGCTGAAGAACATGGGGTCCGACCTCGGCGGCGCCGTCAAGGGCTTCAAGGACGGCATGAAGGACGGCACCACGTCCGACGACCAGGCCGCGGTGCCGCCGCACCATGTCACCGGCAACGTCCCGGTGCCGCCGGTCGACAAGACCACCATCGACGTCGAAGCCAAGCCGCGCGCCTGATCCCGTGATCGACCTCGGCATTTCCAAGATGGCGCTGATCGGCGCCGTGGCGCTCATCGTCATCGGCCCCGAGAAGCTGCCGCGCGTCGCCCGCACCGTCGGCACCCTGCTGGGCAAGGCGCAGCGCTACGTCAACGACGTCAAGGCCGAGGTCAACCGGTCGATGGAGCTCGACGAGCTGCGCAAGATGAAGGACACCGTCGCCGGCGCGGCCCGCGACGTGGAGCAGTCGGTCCGCACCCATGCCAGCGATTTCGAGCGCGATTTCCACGGTACGGGCGGCGCCGACGCGTCGTCGGCCGCCGGAAACGATGCCGCCACCGATCCCTACGGCAGCCTCTACGGCGGCCTGTCCGCCGAGCAGCCGCCGGTCTACAAGCGCCCGGACAAGAAATGGCGCGCCAAGCAGGGCGCGACGCCCCAGTGGTACAAGGCGCGCCACGGCGTGCGCACCAAGGCGCTGTCGGGCGCGGCCCGCGTGGCCCGCTACCGGCCGCGCCGTCCCGACTGACGGCCGACCGCCCCGCCTCCCTCCAATGTTCTTCTTCCCTGTGAAAGGTCGGGCGCCGTTCCGACGCCCCGTCCATGTCTGATCCCTCCCGCGAAGACGAACTTGCCGGCACCGAGCAGCCTTTCGTGCAGCACCTGATGGAGCTGCGCGACCGCCTGGTCCGCGCCATCATCGCCATCGCCATCGCCGCCGCGGTCCTGGCGGTCTATCCCGGCCCGGGCGCGCTCTACGACCTGCTGGCCGCCCCGCTGGTCGCGACCCTGCCGCAGGGCGCGACGCTGATCGCCACCAACGTGATCTCGCCCTTCGTGGTGCCGCTCAAGATCCTGCTGATGGCCGCCTTCATGATCGCGCTGCCGGTGGTGCTCTACCAGGTGTGGGCCTTCGTGGCGCCGGGCCTGTACTCGCACGAGAAGAAGCTGGTGCTGCCGCTGGTGGTGTCGAGCACCATCCTGTTCTTCATGGGCGTGGGCTTCTGCTACTACTTCGTCTTCGGCCACGTCTTCGCCTTCATCCAGAGCTTCGCGCCCAAGTCGATCACCGCCGCGCCGGATATCGAGGAGTACCTCAACTTCGTGCTCGGGATGTTCCTCGCCTTCGGGCTCGCCTTCGAGGTGCCGGTGGCGGTGGTGCTGCTGGTGCGCATGGGCGTCATCAGCGTGGCCCAGCTGCGCCAGTACCGGGGCTACTTCTGGGTCGGCGCCGCGGTCGTCACCGCGATGGTCACGCCGCCCGACGCCGGCTCGATGCTGATGCTGCTGGCGGTGGTCGGCAGCCTGTACGAGATCGGCATCCTGGCCGCGCATGCCTTCATCCGCCACACCAAGGCGCCGGACGACGGGGAAGCCGGCAAGTCCCAGGCTTCCTGATCCTCCGGGCAGGGCCGGCGGCCCCGGCACCGATGCCCCGGGCGGGGCGCCGGGATCGCGGCGGAGGCCGCGGAGCGCCGCCGCAGTCCGCCGGCCTCAGCTGCCCAGGTAGGCTTCCTGCACCTTCGGATTGCCCAGCAGCGCGCGGCCGGTGTCGGCCAGCACGATCCTGCCGGTCTCGATCACGTAGCCGTGCGCCGCGATCTTGAGCGCCTGGCGCACGTTCTGCTCCACCAGGAAGATGGTCAGCCCGTCGCTGTTGATGTGCTGCAGCGTGCGGAAGATGTCCTGCACGATGATCGGCGCCAGGCCCATCGAGGGCTCGTCGAGCAGCAGCACCCGGGGCTTGGCCATGAGCGCGCGGCCGATGGCCAGCATCTGCTGCTCGCCGCCCGACAGGTTGCCCGCCAGCTGGCCGGCGCGCTCCTTCAGGCGCGGGAATAGCTCGTACATCCGGTCCAGGTCGCGCTGGCGGTTGCCGCGGTCGCGGCGGGTGTAGGCGCCGAGTTCGAGGTTCTCGTGCACCGTCAGGGTGGTCAGGGTGGCGCGCCCCTCGGCGACCTGCACCACGCCCTGCGAGACGATGCGGTGCGCCGGCACCGAGGCGATCTCCCTGCCGTCGAAGGTGACGCTGCCGCCCGCCTTCCTCACCAGCCCCGACAGGGCCAGCAGCGTGGTCGACTTGCCGGCGCCGTTGGCGCCCACCAGCGTGGTGATCTCGCCGGCGCGCAGTTCGAAATCGATGCCCTTGACCGCCTGGATCGGGCCGTAGGCGACCTTCAGGTCCCGGACCTGCAGCAGCGGCGCGCTCATCGCGCGCCTCCCGGACGGGACGCTTCGACCGGCGCGGTGCCGGCGGCCACCGGCGTCGGGCCGGGCACCGGGGCGATACCGGCCCCGGCGTCCCGCGCCGGCGCCAGCGCGGCGTCGCGCGCCGCCGGGTCGGCGGCCGTGGCCTCGTCGTCCTCCCGGCCCAGGTAGGCCTCGATGACCTGCGGATCGTTGCGGATCGCGTCCGGCCCGCCCTGCGCGATGATGCGCCCGAAATTCAACACGGCGATCTCCTGGCACAGGCCCATGACGAAACGCATGTCGTGCTCGATCATGAAAATGGTGTAGCCGCGCGCGCTGATGTTCTCGATCTCGCGCATCAGCTCGGTCTTCTCGGTGCTGTTCATGCCGGCGACCGGCTCGTCGAGCAGCAGCAGGCGCGGCTCGGTCGCCAGCGCCCGGGCCAGCTCCAGCTTGCGCTGGTCGCCGTAGGACAGGTTGTCCGCGGTGTCGCCGGCCTTGCCGTCGAGGCGCACCCAGGACAGCAGCTCGCGCGCCCGGTCGCGGGCCCGCTTCTCTTCGGCGCGGAACAGGCCGGTGCCGGCCAGCATGCCGAGCGCGCCGTAGCGCAGGTGGCCGTGGATGCCGACCATCACGTTCTCCAGCAGCGACATCTCCTTGAAGATGCGGATGTTCTGGAAGGTGCGCGCCAGGCCCAGGCGGGTGATCTGGTGCGGCTTGCGGCCGGCGAGGTCCTGGCCGTCGAAGAGGATGTGGCCGCTGGTGGGGGGCAGCAGGCCGGTGATCAGGTTGAAGACGGTGGTCTTGCCCGCGCCGTTGGGGCCGATCAGCCCGAAGATGCCGCCCTGCGGCACCGTCAGGTTGACGTCCTGCAGCACCTTGAGCCCGCCGAAGTGGCGCGACACCGACCGGAGTTGGAGTTCCGCGCTCATGCGTTCGCCTCCTTGCGGCCGAACCAGCCGCGCAGCCGCGCCGGGTCCCAGATGCCCTTGGGCAGGAACAGCACGATCAGCACCAGGATCAGGCCGTTGACCACCAGGCGGAAGCCCTGGAAGGCGCGCAGCGCCTCGGGCAGCAGCGTCAGGATCGCGCCGCCGAGCACCGGCCCGGCCAGGCCGTTGATGCCGCCGAGGATGGCCATGGTCAGGATCTCGACGCCGCGGTCGAAGCCGTACTCGTTCGGGCCGATGAAGAAGGTCAGGTGCGCGTTGAGCGCCCCGGCCAGGCCGGCGATAGCCGCGCCCAGCACGAAGGCCAGCATCTTGTGCGAGGCGACGTCGATGCCCATCAGGCCGGCGGCGGTCTCGTCCTCCTTAATGGCCTCGAAGGCGCGGCCGACCCGCGAATGCTTCATGCGCCACAGCAGCGCCAGCACCAGCGCCAGCGCCAGGGCGATGTGCCACCACTGGGTGGACTGGGGAATGCCGTTGAGGCCCAGCGCGCCGCCGGTCCAGGACTCGGCGTTGAGCACCACGATTCGCACCACCTCGCCGAAGGCGAGCGTCGCCATCGCGAGGTAGACGCCCGACAGCCGCAGCGTCGGCTTGCCGATGACGAAGGCCATCAGCGCCGGCGCGGCCATGCCGCCGGCCAGCGCGACGGGGAAGGCGAACTCGCCGTTCATCGTCAGCAGCGAGGCGGTGTAGGCGCCGATGCCCATGAAGGCGGCGTTGGCCATGGCCAGCATGCCGCAGGACAGGGTGAGGTAGATCGAGAGCGCCAGCAGCGCGTTGGTGCCCAGGGTGAGCACCAGGTTGCTGTAGACCGACCAGAAGTTATCGAACCATTCCATGATGTGTCCCGTTGCGGCCCGTCAGACCTTGCGTTCCTGCAGCGTGCCGAAGAGTCCCTTGGGCCGCACCAGCAGCACCAGGAACAGCAGGCCGAAGGCGACCGCGTCGCGCATGTTGGAGCCGATGTATGCCACCGACAGCACCTCGGCGAAGCCCAGGAACAGGCCGCCGAGCATCGCGCCGCGGATGTCGCCCATGCCGCCCAGGATGATCACCGCGATGCCCTTGTGCAGCATCGGCTGGCCCATCAGCGGGAAGATGGCGTTGGAGTAGAGGCCGATCAGCACGCCCGCCACGCCCCCCAGCCCGGCCGCGGCGAAGGAGGTCAGGTAGAACAGGCCCTCGACGTTGATGCCCAGCAGCGAGGCCGCCTTGGGCGATTCGGCGATGGCCCGCAGCGCGCGGCCGAGCTGGGTCTTCTTGAGCGAGAGCATCAGCGTGCCCATCAGCACGAAGGACAGCAGCACGATGCCCAGCTCCAGCGCGGTCATGTGGATGCCGCCCAGCTCCAGCGAGTCCTCGGACACCAGGCCGGACGGGAAGCGCAGGTTCTCCGCGCCGAAGATGCCCTGCACCAGGTTGTTGAGCACGATGGCCACGCCGATGGTGGCGATCATCGGGATCAGGTGCGGCGCGTTGCGCGCGCGCAGCGGCTTGAGCACCAGCAGGTCGATCAGCAGGCCGACGATGCCGCAGAACACGAAGGCGAACAGCATCGACGCCCACAGCGGCAGACCGAAGTGCGTGGTGACCTGCACCGCCGCGTAGGCGCCCACCATGAACACCGCGCCGTGCGAGAGGTTGATGACTCCGAGCACCCCGAAGACGAGGGTGAAGCCCAGCGCGAAGAGCGCGTACACGCATCCCAGCGAGAGCGCGTTGACAAGCTGCTGTTCCAGCACGATCGGTGATCCCGGTTGGGCGCGCGACGCGAAAACGCGGGGCGCGCCAGAAAACGAAAGGACGGCGCGCATCCGCTGCCGCGCCGTCCGCAGGGGCGAAGGGCCTCGCGGCCCTCCGCGGGACTTACTTCTCGATGACGAACTGGCCGGCCTTGGTCACGCTGACGATCGGCGCCTGCTGGGCGTCGTAGCCGGCGGGCTTGCCGGCCTTGTCGGTGGCGCGGCGGAAGGCGAAGGCGCCGGTCGCGCCGGTCCACTTCACGGCCGGCAGCGCGTCGCGCACCGCGGTCCGGTCCTTGGCCAGGTTGCCCGAGAGCTTGACGGTCTTGAGCGCCTGGGTGGCGATGTAGAGCGCGTCGTAGGCCTGCGCGGCGAACTGGTCGGGCGCGGCCTTGTACTTGTCGTTGTAGGCCTTGATGAACTTGGTGTTCTCGGCCGTGGCGTTGGACGAGGACCAGGGGCTGCCGACGTACAGGCCGTCGGACTTGTCCTTGGCCAGGTCGAAGATCTTGGTCGAGTTCATGCCGTTGCCGCCGATGATCGGAACGTTCAGTCCGAGCTGGCGGGCCTGCACCATGATCGGTCCGCCCTCGGCGATCAGCGCCGACAGCACGATGGCGTCGGGGTTGGTGGCCTTGATCTTGGTGAGCTGGGCCTTGAATTCCACGTCGCCCTTGGCGAAGGTCTCGGTGGTGGTGACCGGGATCTTCAGGTCGTCCAGCGCCTTCTTGAAGTTGTCGTAGCCGCTCTTGGTGAACACGTCGTCGTTGCCGTAGAGCACCGCGACCTTCTTCACGCCAGACTTGGCGACCGCGGTCTTGATGGTGGCCGGCAGCACGTCGGCCTCGGTCACCGAGTTGCGGAAGACGTAGTCGCCGATCGAGGTGATGCCGTCGGCGGTGTTGGAGGTGCCGAAGGCCACCGTCTTGGACGCCTGCGCGATCGGGTGCGCCGCCTGGGCCGAGTTGGACAGCGTCGGGCCGAAGACCATCAGCACCTTGTCCTGGAACACCAGCTTCTTGAAGACGTTGATCGCCTCTTCCTTCTTGCCCTGCTCGTCCTCGACGACCAGCACGATCTTGTCGCCGTTGATGCCGCCGGCGGCGTTGATCTCGTCGGCCGCGAGCTGGAAGCCGTTGCGGATGGCGGCGCCGTACTGGGCCGCGCCGCCCGACAGGGCCTCGGCGACGCCGATCTTGATGTCGGCGGCCTGGGCGGCCGTGGCGAAGCCGGCGACTGCCAGGGCGGCGACCAGCGAACGGGGAAGGAAGGTGGATGCCATGGATGGAGTCTTTCGTGACTTTTCGGGAAAGCGGGCGCGGATTTTAAGGGCGCGGGCGATTGTCGGACCGAAGGGGCCGGAAAGGACCGGGAAAACCACCGGGCCGCCGCGGCCCGCGTGCCGCGCGCCCGGCGCGGTGCGGAGCCGCCTGCTCGGCGCGTCTCAGCGCTGGGGCTCGCGGTTGCGCCGCTCGGGACGCAGGCCGGGCGTGACGTCCAGCGTGGTGCGGCGGTCGTCGCGCAGGACCACGAAGGGCACCGTCGCGCCGGGCTTGAGCGCGGCCACGCTCGACAGCAGTTCGGAGGTGTTGGCGACCGGCTTGTCGCCGACCTGCACGATGATGTCCCCCGGGCGGATGCCGGCCTGGGCGCCGGGGCCGTTCTGCAGCACGCCGGTGATGATCACGCCCTCGGTGGCCTTCACGCCGAAGGTCTCGGCCATTTCGGGCGAGAGGTCGTTGGGCTCCACGCCGATCCAGCCGCGCCGCACCTGGCCGTCGCGCACGATGCCGTCGAGCACCAGCCGCGCGGTCGAGACCGGGATCGCGAAGCCGATGCCCATGCTGCCGCCCGAGCGCGAGTAGATCGCGGTGTTGATGCCCATCAGGTTGCCGTTGACGTCCACCAGCGCGCCGCCGGAGTTGCCCGGGTTGATGGCCGCGTCGGTCTGGATGAAGTTCTCGAAGGTGTTGATGCCGAGCTGGTTGCGGCCCAGCGCGCTGACGATGCCGCTGGTGACCGTCTGGCCGACGCCGAAGGGGTTGCCGATGGCCAGCACCGTGTCGCCGACCTGCAGCGCGTCGGAGTTGCCGAGCACGATCACCGGCAGCTTGTCGAGTTCGATCTTGAGGATGGCGAGGTCGGTGTCCGGGTCGGTGCCGACCACCCGGGCGCTGACATGCCGGTTGTCGTTGAGCCGAACCTCGATCTCGTCGGCGCCCTCGACCACGTGGTTGTTGGTCAGGATGTAGCCGTCGGGGCTGACGATCACGCCGCTGCCCAGGCCCGAGCGGGCCTGGCTGCCCTGGTCGCCGAAGAAGAACTGGAACCAGGGATCGTTGCTGCGCGGGTTCTGGCGGGCCGCGGTGCTGGTGTTGATGCTGACCACCGCGGGCGAGGCCTTCCTGGCCGCCCCGCTCAGGCTGCCGGGCGCGGGAGCGGCGGTGCTGCTGGTCTGCGGGGCCTCCAGCAGCGACACCACGCCGCCGCGCACCGTCGGACGGTTGAGCCACTCGGGCTTGAGCGTGGCGACGACGAAATAGGCCGCCACCAGCACGGTGACGGTCTGGGCGAACAGCAGCCAGGTGCGTTTCATGGGAGCGGGTATCCGGTCGGAAGCGTTCAGGAAGGAAGCCCGGGATTGTCCCTCATGTGCGGCCGGAACCTGTATCCGCGTCCCCGGCGCGGCGGGCTCGGGAGACAATGGCCCGATGGACACTTTCGACGGATTCCCCCACGATCCCGGGCCCGGCGCGGCGGCGGACGGCGCGTCGCGCGAGGCGGTGCTGCAGGCCTTCGACACGCTGCTGGAGCCGGCGCGCTTCAAGGACTACGGACCCAACGGCCTGCAGGTCGAGGGCCGGCCGCGCATCCGCCACATCGTCTCGGGCGTGACCGCGAGCCGGGCCTTCATCGACGCCGCGATCGACGCCGGGGCCGACGCGCTCTTCGTCCACCACGGCCTGTTCTGGCGCGGCCACGACGGCCGGGTCACCGGCTGGATGAAGCAGCGCCTCGCGCGGCTGCTGGCGCACGACGTCAACCTGCTGGCCTACCACCTGCCCCTGGACGCGCACCCGGAGGTGGGCAACAACGCCCAGCTCGGCGCACGGCTCGGCCTGGTGGCCGATGCCCGCTTCGGCGACCAGCACCTGGGCTGCATCGGCGACGCCCGGTTCGAGGACGCGGAAGCGCTGGCGCGGCATGTGGAGCATGCGGTGAACCGGCCGGTAACCCTGGTGGATGGCGGGCAGGGAGCTATCAAAAGGGTAGCATGGTGCACCGGCGGCGCCCAGGGCTTCTTCGAGGCCGCCATCGCCGCCGGCGCCGATGCCTTCGTCACCGGCGAGATCTCGGAGCCGCAGGCGCACTACGCCCGCGAGCTCGGCGCCGCCTTCATCGCCTGCGGCCACCACGCCAGCGAACGCTACGGCGCGCCGGCGGCGGCGGCGCGGGTGGCGCGGGCGCTGGGCCTGCGCCACACCTTCATCGACATCGACAACCCCGCCTGATCCATGGCGACCGAGCCCGTCCCGCCCGCCATGCCGACCGCGAACCCCGCCATGACCGATCCCGCCTTCGACCCCGCCACCGGACTGCCGCTGATCGCCGTCACGCCGGGCGATCCGGCGGGCATCGGCCCGGAGATCGTCGCCCTGGCCTTCCGCGACGCGCCCGACGCGGTGCGCGGCTGCTTCGTCGCCGGGGACCCGGCGGCGATGCGCCGCGCCGCCGGCTGCATCGCCGGACCGGGCCGGCCCGCGCTGCCGGTCGCGCTGATCGACCGTCCGGCCGACGCCTGGCGGGTGCCGCCGCGCTGCCTGCCGGTGCTGGCGCTCGGCGCGGCGTCCGGTTCCGAGGCCGCGCTGCCGGCCTTCGGCGCCGTCAGCGCCCGGGCCGGGCGGATGGCGGCCGACAGCGTGGTCTGGGCGGCGCGCGCGGCGCTGCGGGGCGAGGTCGCGGCGCTGGTCACCGCGCCGCTGCACAAGGAGGCGCTCTCCGCGGCCGGGGTGGGATTCCCGGGCCACACCGAGCTGCTGCAGGCCGAGGCGGCGGCGCACCAGGGGCGCACCGTGGAGCAGACCCCCGTGCGCATGATGCTGGCCAACGACGAGCTGCGCACCGTGCTGGTCAGCATCCACCTGTCGCTGCGGCAGGCGCTGGATGCCGTCACCTTCGGCAACGTCGCCGAAACCCTGCGCATCGCCCACGAGGCGCTGTCCCGGGTGCTGGGCCGCGCGCCGCGCATCGCGGTCGCCGGGCTCAACCCGCACGCGGGGGAGGGCGGGCTGTTCGGGCGCGAGGAGATCGAGACCATCGCGCCCGCCGTCGCCGACGCGCGGGCCCGGGGAATGGACGTCCACGGCCCGTTCGCGCCCGACACCGTCTTCATGCGCGCCCGCACCGGCGAATTCGACGCGGTGGTGGCGATGTACCACGACCAGGGGCTGATCCCGGTCAAGTACCTCGGGGTGGACAAGGGCGTCAACGTGACCCTCGGGCTGCCGCTGGTGCGCACCAGCCCGGACCACGGCACCGCGTTCGACATCGCCGGCACCGGCCGCGCCGATCCGGCGAGCCTGGTCGAGGCCCTGCGGATGGCGCGCCGCCTCTGCCGTCCCGCGGACCGGGGCTGAGGCGCCCGGGTCAGAGGGCCGGCGGCAGCGTGCCCGCCGGGACGGCCGCGACGGACGTGGCGGATGCGGCGGACGGCGCCACCGTGCCCGGCGCGCGCAGGCTGTCGCGGATGTCGCGCAGCAGCACGATGTCTTCGGGGGTGGCGGTCGGCGGGGTCTCCGGGTCCTCGCGGCGCAGCCGGTTGACCTGCTTGACCATGACGAAGATCACGAAAGCCAGGATCAGGAAATTCACCGCGACGGTGATGAAGCTGCCGTAGGCGAAGACCGGCAGGCCGGCCTTCTTGAGGTCGGCCAGGGTCCGGGGCACGCCCTCGGGGATGGTGCCCAGCACCACGAACAGGCTGGAGAAGTCGAGCTTGCCGAACACCAGGCCGACCACCGGCATGATGATGTCGCCGACCAGCGAGTCGACGATCTTGCCGAACGCGCCGCCGATGATCACCCCGACGGCCAGGTCGATCACGTTGCCCTTGACCGCGAACTGCTTGAATTCCTGAACGATGCCCATGGTCCTGCTCCTCTGTGCTCCGCCTGCAAAAGCGCAGGTTCCGGAGCGCCATTATTGGAGGGACGATGCGCCGCGCCAACGCCTCGCCATGCGCGCGTTTCTACGGTAGTGTGCCGGGGGGAGGCAGATACAATTCTTGGTTGATTCTCGACCAGCGATATCCGCCCTGCCAGCGATGTCGGCGATGTACATAAGGACCCCACAATGAGTGAGAGTGACACTCCCGTCGCGCCCCGCGCGCTCGACAAGAGCAAGAGGACCTGGCTGATCGCATCGAGCTGCGCCGGTGCGGTGGGTGCCGGCTTCGTCGCGGTGCCCTTCGTGAGCACCTTCCAGCCGTCCGAGAAGGCCAAGGCCGCGGGCGCGGCGGTCGAGGTGGACATCTCCGGCGTGCAGCCCGGCGAGAAGATCACCGTCGAGTGGCGCGGCAAGCCGGTCTGGATCGTGCGGCGCACGCCTGCGCAGCTCGCCGAGCTGCCCAAGCTCGACGGCCAGCTCGCGGACCCCAAGTCCGAACGCCATCCCGAGGAGTTCACGCCCGAGTACGCGCGCAACGAGGCGCGCTCGATCAAGCCCGAATTCCTGGTCGTCGTGGGCATCTGCACCCACCTGGGCTGCTCGCCCACCGACAAGTTCGTGCCCGGTCCGCAGCCGTCGCTGCCGAACGACTGGGAGGGCGGCTTCCTGTGCCCCTGCCACGGCTCGACCTTCGACATGGCCGGCCGCGTCTTCAAGAACAAGCCCGCGCCCGACAACCTGCCGGTGCCGCCGCACATGTACCTGTCGGACACCCGGCTGCTGATCGGCGAAGACAAGAAGGCCTGAGGGAGACACGCACATGGCATCCGAATACCACGACATCTCGCCCAACGCGCCCGTCGGCGCGAAGCTGCAGAACTGGGTCGACAACCGGTTCCCGGCCAGCAAGCTCTACAAGGAGCACATGAGCGAGTACTACGCGCCGAAGAACTTCAACGTCTGGTACGTCTTCGGCTCGCTCGCCCTGCTGGTGCTGGTCATCCAGATCGTCACCGGCATCTTCCTGGTGATGCACTACAAGCCCGACGCCAACCTCGCGTTCGCCTCGGTCGAGTACATCATGCGCGACGTGCCCTGGGGCTGGCTGATCCGCTACATGCACTCCACCGGCGCCTCGGCCTTCTTCGTGGTGGTCTACCTGCACATGTTCCGCGGCCTGATGTACGGCAGCTACCGCAAGCCGCGCGAGCTGGTCTGGCTGTTCGGCTGCGGCATCTTCCTGTGCTTGATGGCCGAGGCCTTCATGGGCTACCTGCTGCCGTGGGGTCAGATGTCCTACTGGGGCGCGCAGGTGATCGTGAACCTGTTCGCCGCCATCCCGTTCATCGGCCCCGACCTGGCGCTGCTGATCCGCGGCGACTACGTCGTCTCGGACGCCACGCTCAACCGCTTCTTCAGCTTCCACGTCATCGCGGTGCCGCTGGTGCTGCTGGGCCTGGTGGTCGCCCACCTGATCGCGCTGCACGAAGTGGGTTCCAACAACCCCGACGGCGTCGAGATCAAGAAGCACAAGGACGCGCAGGGCCGCCCGCTCGACGGCATCCCGTTCCATCCGTACTACACGGTGCACGACATCTTCGGCGTCGGCGTGTTCCTGATGGTCTTCACCGCGGTCATCTTCTTCGCGCCCGAGGCCGGCGGCTATTTCCTGGAATACAACAACTTCATCCCGGCCGATCCGCTCAAGACGCCCAACCACATCGCGCCGGTCTGGTACTTCACGCCGTTCTACTCGATGCTGCGCGCCATCACCAGCGAGATGATGTACGCCCTCATCGCCTGCGTGCTGGGCGCGGCGGTGTTCAACGCGGTCAAGAGCCGGATGGCCGGCTTCTTCAAGGCCGTCATCGTGCTGGTGGCGCTGGGCGTGGTCGCGATGATGCTGTCGATCGACGCCAAGTTCTGGGGCGTGGTGGTGATGGGCGGCGCGGTCGTCATCCTGTTCTTCCTGCCCTGGCTGGGCCACTGCCCGGTCAAGTCGATCCGCTACCGTCCGCAGTGGCACAAGGTGCTCTACGGCATCTTCGTCGTCAACTTCATGGTCCTGGGCTACCTGGGCGTGCAGCCGCCGTCGCCGCTGGGCGAGCGGGTCTCGCAGATCGGCACGCTGTTCTACTTCGGCTTCTTCCTGCTGATGCCGTGGTGGAGCCGGATCGGGACCTTCAAGCCGGTGCCCGACCGGGTGACGTTCGCACCGCACTGAGCCGGACGCGACGGAGAACACAACGATGAAAAACACCGTGAAGAAACTGCTGCTCGCCCTGGCCGCGACCGTCGGCCTGGCGGTCGGCGGCGCCGCGCACGCCGCCGAGGGCGGCATCGCCTGGGACAAGGCGCCCAACAAGACCAACGACCTGGCCGCCCTGCAGAACGGCGCCAAGCTCTTCGTCAACTACTGCCTGAGCTGCCATTCGGCCGCCTTCATGCGCTTCAACCGCCTGCAGGACCTGGGCCTGTCGGAGCAGCAGATCAAGGACAACCTGCTGTTCACCACCGACAAGGTCGGCGAGACGATGAAGTCCGCCATCGACCCGCGGCAGGCCAAGGACTGGTTCGGCGGCAATCCGCCCGACCTGACCGTGATCTCGCGCTCGCGCGCGGGCCACGGCGGAACCGGCGCGGACTACCTCTACACCTTCCTGCGCACCTTCTACCGCGACGACACCAAGCCCACCGGCTGGAACAACTTGGCCTATCCCAACGTCGGCATGCCGCACGTGCTCTGGGAACTGCAGGGCGAGCGCCGCCCGATCCTGACCAAGGTCGAGGCCCACGGCCACGAGAGCGAGGTCATCACCGGCTTCGAGCAGGTCAAGCCCGGTACCATGACGCCCCTGCAATACGAGCAGGCCGTCGGCGACCTGGTGAGCTACATGCAGTGGATGGCCGAGCCCGCCCAGAACAAGCGGGTGCGCACCGGCGTGTGGGTGCTGCTGTTCCTGGGCGTGTTCACCCTCATCGCATGGCGGCTGAACGCGGCGTTCTGGAAAGACGTGAAATAGCCGCATCCGGCCGCATCTGTACCATTCGGCCCCCGGACGCGTTCGCCGCGTCCGCGCCGGGCCGTGTGGAATGCCGGCCCGACCTCTCGTTTCTACCCGCAGAGTGGGCGTGCACCGCACGGCCCGCTCTTTCTGATTTTTAGGAGCCTTTCACCATGATGGTGCTGTACTCGGGGACCACCTGCCCCTTCTCCCACCGCTGCCGTTTCGTCCTGTTCGAGAAGGGCATGGACTTCGAGATCCGCGATGTCGACCTCTACAACAAGCCCGAGGACATCACGGTCATGAACCCGTACGGCCAGGTGCCGATCCTGGTCGAGCGCGACCTGATCCTGTACGAATCGAACATCATCAACGAGTACATCGACGAGCGCTTCCCGCATCCCCAGCTGATGCCCGGCGATCCGGTCGACCGCGCCCGGGTGCGCCTGTTCCTGCTCAACTTCGAGAAGGAACTGTTCGTCCACGTCAGCGCGCTGGAAGCCCGCCCTGCCGCCAAGTCCAACGACAAGTCCCTCGAAAAGTCGCGCGCCCACATCCGTGACCGCCTGACCCAGCTCGCCCCGGTGTTCCTCAAGAACAAGTACATGCTGGGAGACAATTTCTCGATGCTCGACGTGGCCATCGCCCCGCTGCTCTGGCGCCTGGACTACTATGGCATCGACCTCAGCAAGAACGCCGCGCCGCTGCTGAAGTACGCCGAGCGCATCTTCTCGCGCCCGGCCTACATCGAGGCGCTGACGCCCTCCGAAAAGGTCATGCGCAAGTAAGCGCCTGCCCGGGCCGGACCGCGTTCCGGCCCACCCCCCATTTCTCCGAATCCCCTGCATGATGCTCAACGCCCCCGAATCGACCTCGACCCGGCCGTACCTGATCCGCGCGCTCTACGAATGGTGCTGCGACAACGGCCTGACGCCCTACGTGGCCGTCAAGGCCGACGATTCGGTGCGGGTGCCGCGCGAATTCGTCAAGGACGGCGAGATCGTGCTCAACATCAGCATGGACGCCACCAGCGCGCTGGAGCTGGGCAACGACTACATCGCCTTCAAGGCGCGCTTCGGCGGCGTGGCGCGCGACATCTCGGTGCCGGTGGGCCGGGTCATGGCGGTTTTTGCGCGCGAGAACGGTCAGGGCATGGCCTTTCCGCTGGACGACCAGGCGCCGGTCGCGGCCGCGCCGGCGGTGAGCCGGGCGCCGCGCCCGACGGCTGCGACGCCGGCCTCCGCGCCGGCCGGGCCGCGGGTGGTGCAGCTGGTGGCTGCGGAAGGTCCGGCCGACGCCGAGGCCGGCAGCGGCCCGGCGCCCGAGGCGACCGATGCCGGCGATCCGTCCGACACCGACCCGCCCGGCGGCCCGCGCACGCCGCGTCCGGCGCTCAAGCGCATCAAGTGAAGGGAACGGGCGGCCGTCCGGCGGCCCGCGCCGTCCTGCGACACCCGCATGCCGCGCATGTCCGGGTTGGGGCTAAAATCCTGCCTTCGCCGATTTAGCTCAGTTGGTAGAGCAACCGCCTTGTAAGCGGTAGGTCGTCAGTTCGATCCCGACAATCGGCACCATCTTCTTTCGGTGCGTTCCCCGTCCTTCGGCCCGGTGCCCGGACCGGCGGACTCGCCCCCGGCGCAGCGTTCCGCCTGCCGCTGTTTTCTCTCTCTCTCTTTTGATTCGGCCCCAACTTGCCGGTCGTTCCCGGTCTACCAGGTCCTGCCGCTCGGCCGCACCTTGAGCCGGATCGTCTGCGTCGGCCAGCCATGGGTGCGCAGGTGCGCCATGAGCGCCGGCAGCAGCTGGCGCAGCTTGGCGGCGGCGGCGGTGTTGGCCACCAGGATGCACCAGCTGTCGCCCTCGACCGGGCCGGCCTGCACCGTGGAGCGCATGCCGGCCGGCAGCAGCGGCAGCACCGCCTGCAGCCGACGGCTCGATTCTTCCGCCAGCGCGGCCAGCCGCGCCAGGGTGGGCGACTCGCGGCTGGCCTGCTGGACCGTGACGGGATAGTGCTTGCGATTCATGGACGAGGCTCCCGGAGCGGTGCTGCGCGGCCTGCGCGGGGCGGTGCGCCGCCGGCGGGGCGGGCGCTCTCCGCAAAATATAGCGCACGGGTAAACTCCGTGGTTTGGCCGGTGCGGCGGATGGCGAGCCGCAGCGCCGGTCGCGCCGACTTACCTCCATCATCCGGACCTCCTGCCAGCCGCGCGCGTCGCTCGAGACATCGCGGAGGCCGGTCGGGACGAACGATCCTCCGCTTCCATGGCCACCACCTTTCTGACCAAACTCTTCGGCAGTCGCAACGACCGCCTGCTCAAGCAATACCGCAAGACGGTGGCCCGCATCAACGCGATGGAGGGCGAGTTCGAGAAGCTCGACGACAGCCAGCTGCGCGCCAAGACCGACGCCTTCCGCGACCGCATCGCCAAGGGCGAGTCGCTCGACACGCTGCTGCCCGAAGCCTTCGCCACCGTGCGCGAGAGCTCCAAGCGGGTCATGAAGATGCGCCATTTCGACGTCCAGCTCATCGGCGGCATGGCGCTGCACGACGGCAAGATCGCCGAGATGCGCACCGGCGAGGGCAAGACGCTGACCGCGACGCTGGCGGTCTACCTCAACGCGCTGGCCGGGCAGGGCGTGCATGTGGTGACCGTCAACGACTACCTGGCCCAGCGCGACGCGCAGACCATGGCGCGGCTCTACAACTTCCTGGGCCTGACGGTCGGCATCAACCTGCCGTACCTGCCCAAGGAGGAGAAGCAGGCCGCCTACGCCAGCGACATCACCTACGGCACCAACAACGAGTACGGCTTCGACTACCTGCGCGACAACATGGTCTACGAGGTGGCCGACCGGGTGCAGCGCAGGCTGCAGTACGCCATCGTCGACGAGGTGGACTCGATCCTGATCGACGAGGCCCGCACGCCGCTCATCATCAGCGGCCAGGCCGACGACCACACCGCCACCTACCTGGCGATGAACCAGGTGGTGCCGCTGCTGGTGCGCCAGGAGGGCGAGCCCGATCCGCGCACCGGCGAGGGCGTCATCACCCCCGGCGACTTCACCATCGACGAGAAGAGCCGCCAGGTCTTCCTGACCGAGCAGGGCCACGAAACCGCCGAGCGGGTGCTCGCCGGCCACGGGATGCTGCCCGAGGGCGCGTCGCTGTACGACCCGTCCAACATCTCGCTGATGCACCACCTGTACGCGGCGCTGCGGGCCAAGCACCTGTTCCACCGCGACCAGCACTACGTGGTGCAGGACGGGCAGATCGTCATCGTCGACGAGTTCACCGGCCGCCTGATGTCGGGCCGCCGCTGGAGCGAGGGCCTGCACCAGGCTGTCGAGGCCAAGGAAGGCGTGGAGATCCAGGCCGAGAACCAGACGCTGGCCTCCATCACCTTCCAGAACTATTTCCGGCTCTACGGCAAGCTCTCCGGCATGACCGGCACCGCCGACACCGAGGCCTACGAATTCCAGGAGATCTACGGCCTGGAGACCGTGGTCATCCCGCCCAACCGCCCCAGCCGCCGCGAGGACCAGCTCGACCGCGTCTAAAAGACCACCCAGGAAAAGTACGCGGCCGCCATCAAGGACATCCGCGAATGCCACGAGCGCGGCCAGCCGGTGCTGGTGGGCACCAGCTCGATCGAGAACTCGGAAATCATCGACGAACTGCTGCAGCGCGAAGGCCTGCCGCACGAGGTGCTCAACGCCAAGCAGCACGCACGCGAGGCGGACATCATCGCCCAGGCCGGACGGCCCAAGGCCATCACCATCGCCACCAACATGGCCGGCCGCGGCACCGACATCGTGCTCGGCGGCAGCCTGGAGAAGGCGCTGGCCGCGCTGGAGGCCGACGAGTCGCTGGACGCCGCCGCGCGCGAGCAGCAGGTCGCCGCGCTGCGCGCCGCCTGGCAGAAGGACCACGACTTCGTGGTGGCCCAGGGCGGCCTGCGCATCATCGCCACCGAGCGTCACGAGTCGCGCCGCATCGACAACCAGCTGCGCGGCCGCTCGGGCCGGCAGGGCGACCCGGGCTCCTCGCGCTTCTACCTGAGCCTGGACGACGCGCTGATGCGCATCTTCGCCGGCGAGCGGGTCAAGTCCATCATGGAACGCCTGAAGATGCCCGAGGGCGAGGCCATCGAGGCCGGCATCGTCACTCGCAGCATCGAGAGCGCCCAGCGCAAGGTCGAGGCGCGCAATTTCGACATGCGCAAGCAGCTGCTCGAATACGACGACGTGTCCAACGACCAGCGCAAGGTCATCTACCAGCAGCGCAACGAGATCCTGGACGCGCAGGACCTGTCGGCCCAGATCGCCGGCCTGCGCGAGAGTTCCTTCACCGACCTGGTGCGCCGCCACGTGCCGGCCGAGTCGGTCGAGGAGCAGTGGGACCTGCCGGCGCTGGAGAAGGCGCTGGCCGAGGAATGGCAGCTGCCGCTGCAGCTGCAGGCCGAGGTGGCCGCCGCCAGCGCCATCGACGACGACGACGTGCTGGCCAAGGTGGTGCAGGCCGCGAACGCCGCCTTCGACGCCAAGGTGGCGCAGGTCGGCGGCGCGCAGTTCACCCAGTTCGAGCGCATCGTGCTGCTGCAGGCCATCGACAGCCACTGGCGCGAGCACCTGGCCTCGCTCGACTACCTGCGCCAGGGCATCCACCTGCGCGGCTACGCCCAGAAGCAGCCGAAGCAGGAATACAAGCGCGAGGCCTTCGAGCTGTTCGGCCAGATGCTCGACGGCGTCAAGGCCGAGGTGACCAAGACGCTGATGACCGTCCAGGTGCAGTCGGGCGAGCAGTACGGCGAGGCCGCCGAGCAGATGGAAAACCGCGCCGAGCGCATCGCCAACGTCACCTACCCGGCGCCGACCGAGACCGGCGAGGTCGAGGTGACCGCCGAGCCGCGCGCCAGCCTCACCGCCGCCGGCGCCGCGGCCCTCGCGGCGGGCGAGATGCCCCGCGTCGGCCGCAACGATCCGTGCCCGTGCGGCAGCGGCCTGAAGTTCAAGAACTGTCACGGCAAGCTGTCCTAATCCGTCCTCCCTTCCCGACCGACCGAGCAAGCAACCGCACCATGCCCGTCCATCTCTCCGCTCCGCAGGCCGCCGACCTGCACCCCGTAGCCGGCGTGCGCGTCGGCGTGGCCGAAGCCGGCATCCGCAAGGCCCACCGCAAGGACCTGACCGTCTTCCTGCTCGACGAGGGCGCGTCGGTGGCCGGCGTGTTCACCCGCAACCGCTTCTGCGCCGCGCCGGTGCAGGTGGGGCGCGAGCACCTGCAGGCCGGCGGCGGCCGCGGCATCCGGGCGCTGGTGGTCAACACCGGCAACGCCAACGCCGGCACCGGCGCCGACGGACTGGCGCGCGCGCGCCGGACCTGCGAAGACGCCGCCGCGCTGCTCGGCGTCGCGCCGCAGCAGGTGCTGCCGTTCTCCACCGGCGTGATCATGGAGCCGCTGCCGGTCGAGCGCATCGCCGCCGGCCTGCCGGCCGCCATCGCCGACGCGCAGGACGACGCCGGGCACTGGGTGCGCGCGGCCGAGGGCATCATGACCACCGACACCGTGCCCAAGGCCTTCAGCCGCCAGGTGACGATCGGCGGCGCCA
>JAKOND010000010.1 GCA_022702125.1 Burkholderiaceae bacterium | reverse complement strand
TGCGAGGCAATGCCCTGGATCAAGGCGACGACATCGCCGATCTGCGCCGCCTGTTCGCTCAGGCCGGCCACGATGCCGCCGGTGTGGCGGGCCTGCTCGACCGCCTCACCGGCCATATGAGCGGCGTGAGTGACCTGCTGGCTGATCTCACCCACCGAGGCGGATAACTCCTCCGCCCCCGCGGCCACCGCCTGGATGTCGCCCGACACGCGCCCCACCATCCCGGCTGCGTCGACGGTTTGGCGCGACACGTCATCGACGGCCTGGCCAATCGTATCGAGATCGCGTCCGATGGCCTGCTGCGCCGAGGTCCGTCGCCTCCGCTCCATCACCGCGGCCGTTATGTCGCTCGCGAACTTGACGACCTTCACCACGCGACCATCCCGCCCTTTGATCGGATTGTAGGTCGCCTGGATGAACACCTCGCGGCCGCCCTTGGCGATGCGACGGAACTCACCGGACTGGAACTCGCCGCTCGCGAGGGTCGACCAGAAGCCTCGGTAGGCATCGCTGCCCTGCTCAAGGGGATCGACGAACAGGCGGTGATGCTGACCGCGGATCTCTTCCAGGGCGTAGCTTACCGTAGCGAGGAAGTTGGCGTTGGCGTCGAGGATGGTGCCGTCGGGGGTGAAAGCGATGATAGCTTGCGAGCGGTCGAGTGCGGCGAGTTGGCCGTCCAGGTCCAGGCTTCGGGTCTTCTGCGCTGTGATGTCGGTGGCGAGCTTGACGATCTTGACGACGCGCCCTGCGCGGTCGCGCACCGGGTTGTAGCTGGCCTGGATCCAGACCTCTCGACCACCCTTCGCTAAACGGGTGAACTCGGCAGCTTGATGATTGCCATTACGAAGATCGTTCCAGAATGTGCGATACTTCCCGCTCTCGCGGTAAGCTGGCTCGACGAATATCCCATGATGCTGCCCCCTAATCTCTTCCAGGGAGTAACCCATCGTCGTCAGGAAATTCTCATTGGCAGAAATAATCGTGCCATCTGGCTCGAATTCGATGATTGCCTGAGAATGAACGAGAGCATCGAATTTGGCTCGTGCGTCGTATGTGCGCAGCGCGAACATTCGAAATTCCTACATTTGACGTATTTATCAGAAAATATAGTAAAATATGCCAGTTAACATTGCGATCAATAAATCGAATATATCGCCCTATCACGACAAATTGATATATAACTTAAGTAAACTATACATCTACAACCCTAGATATAGACAATAAAATAATACAATTATAAGTTGCATGAAAGCTCCTATCGCTCATGCCTCGCCGGAAGCAAGCTTGAGCCGTCCAGAAACGGTGATTGCCCAATCCGACCAGGCAGCTTCATCCCTCCGCCCGGTCGGGCTGACGAAGCCGCGCTGAGCTAAACCCCTCATTCCAATGGCGTCGGCGTAGAAGAGGCTCCGTTCAGTAAGGAGACGCAGCTGGTATCGATCTTTGATGCTGAGTGACGCCCACACCGCGGCCACTACTTGAACCCTTCATGATCGGAACCGGATTTTGGTCGTCATCAACCCAATCCATTCGTTGAGGACGAGGTTCAAAGCCGCGACTTGCTGGACCTGGGACTGCGGGAGATCTCAGCCCTCCGCGCACTGTAGGACGGTGCTACCACCGGGTAGTCCAGCGGCAGACCGTAACGCTTCCGATACGCTGAAGCGTCCAGCCCATGCATCCGCAGGTGACGCCTGAGCACCTTGTACCGCTTGCCGTCGATGAAGCTGATGAGCGCGTCGGGCGTGATCGACTTGCGGATCTGAGCATCGGTTTTGGTGAGATCGGGCGCCTCCTGTTGCTGCTCCTTCCCCAATCCAGCGAAAGACGCCTGCACGGACGCGATCAGGGCCGGCAGGCTTGACGCGGGGAGAGCGTTGTTCGCCACGTAAGCGCAGACGATGGTGGCCACGCAGTCCACGACCTCTCGGTTGCGCCCCTCGGGTTCGTTGGTCATCTCAACCCCTATGTTCGGGTGGGCTTCACAGCGGGATGCTGAGGAAAGGTCACAGTTCAATCAAGGCTAGTTGGCTCAGCCCGGCTTCGGTGATCATCCATTCGGCTCGACCACCTGCATCAGTCCGGCCAGTCGGAGCGGCGAGTCCTCGATCAGCCAAGCCCTTGAGATCGGTGGTCGCCGCGTAGAAGCGGGCACGTTCCGTCAGAAGGCGGAGCTGATACCGGTCGCGCGCACTCAGCGAAGCTCGGCGCGCCATCCGCTCAACCGACCTTCCGCTCCCGGAACCGGATCCCCGCACCGCCCCCGTTCTCGGGAATGAATTCGAGGCCGGCGGCTTCGAAGGCGCGGCGTAAGGCGGCAATCGTCGGACCATGGGCCGACAGGGTGCCTGGCGCAGACTCCAATCGCTTGATGGTGGGCAGCGACACGCCTGAAGCCTCGGCGAGGTCTTTTTGCTCCCATCGAAGCAAGGCTCGTCCGGCACGAACCATCTCGCTACTGACCATCCCACCGCCCCAAATGATACCCCCAGAGGTAAAAGTGATACCTGAGGTATTGAAAATACTCTGAGGCTCATATGATACTTCAGGCATCGAATACGAGCAAGGCTCATCCGATGTCCAACCGTCCTCCCATCTCCTGGTCCGCCGCCCTCCGGGGCCTGAACGCCGACCGCATCCAGGTCGCCCCCGG
>JAKOND010000347.1 GCA_022702125.1 Burkholderiaceae bacterium | reverse complement strand
ATGAGGGCGCCTGCCGGCGAGTTATGCAACAACGCCCGCTGAAAGGAATATCCGCTCAACTGACGTCGGCGAGCACGGCCGCGTCCCAAAACGTCTCGGCCGCTTTGCCTGCGGGTTCCACGGATCGGAAGAGATCGATACCTGTCTCCACGCTCCAGCGGGCTACGTCCTCCGTCGCAACGACCAATCGGCAAGAAGACAAATCCTCGTCAATGAGGGTGCGGGGCAACCAGGCGATGCCCCGTCCGTCGAGCACCATGGTTCGCAGCACGCTGGCCAGGTGCGCGGTGAAGACGACAGAAGTCTTCAATGATGAAAGCCCCTCACTCAGCACCCCGCGCGTCAGCCTGCCGATTCCCGAATCGTTGCTGTACTCCAGCAGGGCAACGCTCTCACCCCGTCGAGGCTCCAGCGTATGGATCCGTCGCCCACCGGCTCCGAGAGCGGTCACCGGCACGAGAGCGTCGCTGCCGATCCGCGTGGACCGATACCTTGCATTGCTCAGCATCCCGGTGGCGAGCGGATGGGTATGGCAGATGACGAATTGCACGCTGCCCTGCAGCAGCAGCGCCTCGCAACGCTGCAGCACATCCGACATCAGCTGTACCGGCCCGAGCGTCGTGCGCATCTCCAACGCCCGCAGCCAGCGGGGCAGGAAAGTGAAGGACAGCGCATGGGTGGCTGCCAGGCGAAGGGTCGACGAATGGACATCCGCGACGGCCTGCGCCTCCGCCGGCATGCGGTCGACCCGCTCCAGCATCTCCTTGGCCACCTTCGTGAACCACTCGCCCACTTCGGTCAGGCGCGCCGGCTGGGAACTGCGGTCGAACAGATCCACCCCCAGCCAGCTCTCCAGCGCCCGGATCCGCCTGCTGAACGCCGGCTGCGTCACATGACGCTCCTCGGCGGCACGCGAGAAATTCCCGGTTTCCGCCAGCACCAGGAAATCTTCGAACCAGAGGAAATTCATGCCGGTGCTTTCAAAGCATCAAAGACGAAAAAAACAGCATTGTCCATCTCGGCTCCGAATGACGACCATTCGTTCCTGCCCATTCTTCGAGAAATCCACAGGAGCAATCATGAAAATCGTCGAAATCCGCGAAATCACCGTCCCGATCAGCTCGCCCATCCGCAACGCCTACATCGACTTCAGCAAGATGACTCTCAGCTTGGTGGCGGTCATCACCGATGTGATGCGCAACGGCAAGCCGGTCATCGGCTACGGCTTCAACTCCAACGGCCGCTACGGCCAGGGCAAGCTGATGCGCGAGCGCTTCATCCCCCGCATCATGGAAGCCAAGCCCGCGTCGCTCCTGGACGACTCCGGCAACAACCTCGATCCGCACAAAATCTGGGCGACCATGTTCACCAACGAGAAGCCCGGCGGCCACGGCGAGCGCTCGGTCGCCATCGGCACCATCGACATGGCGATCTGGGACGCGGTCGCCAAGATCGAAGACAAGCCCCTGTTCCAGCTGCTGGCAGATCGCTACGGCAACGGCACGCCCGACCGCAAGATCTTCGTCTACGCCGCCGGCGGCTATTACTACCCCGGCCAGGACCACGGCAAGCTCAAGGACGAGATGCGCAGCTACATCGACCGTGGCTACACCGTCGTCAAGAAGAAGATCGGCGGCGCCTCGCTGGACGAAGACCTGCGCCGCATCGACTCTATCCTGAGCGTGCTGCAGGACGGCCAGAAGCTGTGCGTGGATGCCAACGGCCGGTTCGACCTCGACACCGCCATCGCCTACGCCAAGGCGCTGTCGCAGTACGACCTGTTCTGGTACGAAGAGCCGGGCGATCCGCTCGACTTCGAGCTGCAGGCCACCCTGCGCAACTACTACAAGAATCCGATGGCAACGGGCGAAGACCTGTTCTCCATGCAGGACGCCCGCAACCTCATCCGCTACGACGGCATGCGCCCCGACCGCGACTGGCTGCAGTTCGACTGCGCGCTGAGCTACGGCCTGGTGGAATACCTGCGCACGCTGGACATGCTCAAGGAGCACGGCTGGTCCGCCAAGCGCTGTATCCCGCACGGCGGCCACCAGATGTCGCTGAACATCGCGGCCGGCCTGGGCCTGGGCGGTAACGAATCCTATCCCGACCTGTTCCAGCCCTACGGCGGCTTCCCGGACGGCGTCAAGGTCCAGGACGGCTTCGTCACCATGCCGGATCTGCCTGGGATCGGCTTCGAAGGCAAGGCCGACCTGATCAAGGAAATGCGGGCGCTGGCTTCCTGACGATCGAGCGAAAAAGGAGACAAATATGAAAGTCTCGATCAAGAGCCTGTTCATCGCAGGCCTGGCCTGCGCTGCATCGGCAGTCTGGGCCGAATTCCCCGACAAGCCGGTCGTCCTCCTGGTGCCGTACGCCGCCGGCGGTCCGAGCGACAAGATCGCTCGCGACCTGGCCGAAGCATTGCGCAAGCCGCTGAACCAGACGGTTCTGGTGGACAACGCGGTCGGTGCGGGCGGGACCATCGGCGTGGCCAAGGTGGCGCGCGCGCCGGCCGATGGCTACACCTTGCTCGTGCACCACATCGGCATGGCCACCGCCCCGGCGCTGTACCGGAAGCTGAGCTACAAGGTGCCGGAAGACTTCGAGTACCTCGGCCTCATCAACGAAGCACCGTCGGTGGTGATCACCAAGCCGACGGCTCCGGTCAACAACTTCGCCGAGCTGCGCAAGTGGATCGCCGACCAGGGCACCAAGATCAACCTGGCGCATGCCGGGCTGGGCTCGGCCTCGCATCTCTGCGGCCTCATGCTGCAGTCGACGCTCAAGCAGAACCTGACCTCGGTGCCCTACAAGGGGACCGCGCCGGCCATGACCGACCTCATCGGCGGTCAGGTCGACATGATGTGCGAACAGGCAGCCAACGCGGTCCCGCAGATCGAGGGCAAGAAGGTCAAGGTCTTCGGGTCGACGGGGCTGCAGCGGGTGAACGTCCCGAGCCTGAAGGATGTGCCGACCCTGGCCGAATCCGGCTTGCCGGGCTTCAACGTGCAGATCTGGCACGGGCTCTACGCCCCCAAGGGCACGCCGCCGGCGGTGCTGGCCAAGCTCAACACCGCGCTGCGCGCGGCGCTCAAGGATCCCGACTTCATCAAGCGCGAGGAAGCCATCGGCCTGAGCGTGATCTCGGACAAGCGAATTGAGCCCGCCGAGCACCGCAAGTTCGTCGAAGCGGAGATGGTCCGCTGGGCGAAGGTGATCAAGGACGCGGGCGAATACGCGGATTGACGCCGCGAGGCAGGCAGCCGATTCCGCGCTGCCCGCCCGGGCCCAGCGAAAGCATTGACGGCGTTCTCAGGGCAGGTGTTGACACCGCCTGTCCCGGGAGGCCCCACCGCGCCGCGAGAAATCAGAAGAAGAAATGTTGGAGGGCTCCCGGCTCACGCCATACCAACGTCAGAACAACAGACAACATGACATCCAGTTCGGACTCGGCCTGCGTCAGGTCACCGGATTGGCCGAGAGCTTGCTCAAGCTCGCCCAGCTCGACTGGAAGGTGCCCGACTACAGCATTCGGTGAGTGCCGATGGTGCCTACTCGCACCTTAACCTGCCATGAAGCGATCGCCTGCCGGCAGGTCGCAGCCATCATCCCAACCCGCAGAAACGCCAAACCGTGGGTCAACGGCAAGGCCGGAGCGCAGGTCAGGAACGAGATCCTGCGGGCCACCCACAAGCTCGGCCGAGCGATCTGGGAGAAGTGGAGCGGCCACCACCGGCGCAGCTGGGTGGAGAGCAAGATGGGATGCTTTAAGCGCTTGGGAGAGCGGGTGATGGCGCGGGACTTCGATCGACAGGTCACGGAGCTGCAAGTGCGAGCATCGATCCTGAATTGGTTCACCCTACTGTGCACGCCGCAGATAGTGCGTGTGGCGTAACTCCGTCTGGAGTCAGGGAAAGCTCCAGCTCAATTAGCTTTATGCAACAGCGCCGTTTCAAATGCAAAAACCACGGCTGAAAGCAAAGACCCCCAGCCGTGGTTTTTAACGAGGCGCAGGATGCTTATTTGCTGAGCGGTTCCAAAGCTTTAGCAGTGCTCTGCGGAACGGCGGTCCGCGCCGCATTCATCACCATGGACAAGAAGGTGTAGTACCCGGTCACACCGATGAGGTCGACGGCGCCGGCTTCACCGAAATTCTCCAGCGCCTTCGCCCAGCACGTGTCGCTGACCGCCTGGGTCTCATGCAACTCCGTGCAGAAGTCGTAGACCACCGCTTCGTCGTCGGCCATGCTGATGGGACGCTTCCCGTTGGCCAGGCTTTCGATCGTCTGTGCGCTGATACCTTCGCGTTCAGCGATCGGCGCATGGATCGCCCATTCCACCTGCTGCGACCAATGCGTCGCGGTGACTAGGATCGCAAGCTCGGAGAGGCGCAGTCCCAGGCTGCTGCGGTAGCGCAGATACTCGCCCATGCGCTGCGAATGACCCATCAGTTCTGGGCTCCGCAGCAAAGGAACGAAAGGCGAGATCAAAGCGCCTCGTGGTCCCTGGATGACTTCGAGCGCCTCGCGACGCTGCTGCTCGGTCCACTGCTCGGAAGGAATCGGCGGCAGCCGGTCGGTACCTTGCATCATGCGGCTACCGCCATTTCCGTGCTGCGTTCGACCGCCGTTGTCAGGCGATCGACGATCAGTTCGATGTCCGATTCCGTCGCGATGAAGGGCGGTGCCAGCAGGATGTGATCGCCGTGCAGGCCGTCGATCGTTCCTCCCATCGGGTAGATCATCAGTCCTTCTTCCATCGCGCGCTCCTTGATTTGCGCATTGAGGCGCTTCACAGGATCGAACGGCGTCTTGGTTTCACGGTCCTGGACCAGCTCGACACCCAAGAACAAGCCGCGCCCCCGGATGTCTCCCACATGGGGGTGGCTGCCGAGTCGATCGTCGAGCAGTTGCTTCATGAACTTGCCACGCTGCATCACCTGGGGCAGCAGGGCGTCGCGCTGGATGACTCGCTGAACCGCGAGGGCGGCCGCCGCAGCCGTGGGGTGGCCGATGTAGGTATGGCCATGCTGGAAGAGGCCGCTGCCCTTGCGGATAGCGTCGACGATCTTCGAATGGGCCAGCACGGCACCGATCGGTTGGTAGCCGCCGCCCAGGCCCTTCGCGATGGTCAGCAGGTCGGGCACCACGCCTTCCTGTTCGACGGCATGGAGCGTGCCGGTGCGGCCCATCCCGCACATCACCTCATCGGCGATGAAGAGAATGCCGTAGCGGTCGCACAGCTCACGGACGCCCTTAAGGTAGCCGGGCGTGGGAGGCACGGCGCCGACGGTCGCGCCGACGACCGGCTCGGCCACGAATGCGATGATCCGGTCGGGACCGTGCTGCTGGAAGGTATTGTCGATCTCCTTCAAGAGGCGCGCGGTGTACTGATCCTGCGTCTCATCGCTGCGGCGGTCACGGTATTCGTAGCAGGGAGCCACGCGACCCACATCCATCAGGATGGGGGCGAACTGCTTGCGGCGCCACTCGTTGCCACCGACGGCCAGGGCCCCTAGGGTGTTGCCGTGGTAGCTCTGCTTGCGCGCCACGAAAAGGGTCCGCTGGGGCTGGCCGATCTCGACGTAATACTGCCGGGCCAGCTTGAGCGCAGCCTCGACTGCCTCCGAACCGCCGGAGACGAAGTACACGCTGTCCAGGCCATCGGGTGCGTGGGCGACCAGGTGATCGGCCAGTTCCTCCGAGACTTCGCTGGTGAAGAAGCTCGTGTGAGCGTAGGCCAGCTGGTCGATCTGGCAATGCATCGCCGCTAGCACGTCGGGGTGGCCGTGGCCAAGGCAGGAGACCGCCGCGCCACCGCAGGCGTCGATGTAGCGGCGCCCTTCCCGGTCTCGGATGTACATGCCGTTGGCCGAGGCGGCTACCCGGGGAACGGATTTGAGAGAGCGATGGATGACTTTGCTCATGATTGCCTCAATGAATGATTTGGATGGATGAGGGTCTGGTTTCTTATAGATTGCTCAAGTCTCTGCCCGGCTCACTTCCACGGTGTCGGCGCAGGAACTCCGCACGGCGCTTCTACTTCGATGGATTTGAAATCCGCGGGCCCGACGATTTCCAGGTATTCCATAGCGGGTGAGTAATCGAAAAGATAGTGCCGGATGCCCGGACGCTGATGAACACAGTCGCCGGCCTGCACGAGCGTTTCCTTGTCCTCGTACATGAAGCGCGCCCAGCCCTTGGTCATCAGGACGATCTGGAAATCGGCTTCGTGGCGATGCCACCCGGTGCCGTGCTCCGGCTGCTGGTTGGCCTTGACCAGATGGGCGATGACCCGGCCATTGGTGGCAGCAGCGACTCCTAGGTCCTTGTAGAGAAAGAAGTCGCGCAGGCCATCGCTACGCCACTCGGTATCGCCAGGGCAGACATGGGAGAACTGCGTTTCGAAGGACTGAGATGCTTGTGTCATGGGAACATGCGATCCGGTCGATTCAGCGGAGGTGTGACCGAGAAACTCACGGGTTGTCCGTGAAAGGGAAATGCCTGGACTTGTCCAGCAGGCGATAGGGCTGGAGGCGCACATCAGCCACGCCGTAGTCGGGCGTGTCCACGATGAGGATCTCTTCGGCGGCTGGTTCGTAGAACGCCCTGAAATGCGTCTTGGATCGCAGCACCACAATGTCAAAGTCGTTCAGCCGCTGGCCGAAAATGGTGAACGGATCGTCGTCCACGGCGAAAGCGAAGGAGCTAACGACGCTGACGGAGATCCCGTCGATATCGATGAGCGCCGTCTTGCCGAGATCGACGGGCATGCCATGCATGTAGGCGCCGGAGATCCGGTAGCTTTTGACGCCGGCCCACATCACGCGGGCTTTCACGGTGAGCGTGGGGCCTGCCTTGTCGGAGCTGTGGCCGCCCAACTGCAGACGCACGGTGTTGCCCGCCCCGGCTTTGACCGCGGTCTCGGCTGCGACGCTGTCCCAGATGAACGGCACGGCCACCCGGCCGATGCGACGCTTGAGCAGAGCGTCCAGGAGATATGTCGAATCGTTCATGCGATCGGCGTGCTCCAGCAGGACGAACGGGCCCTTGCGCGCCTCGCCCGACGCGAGTCTCCGCAGCACATGGTCAATCGCCTCATCCGCCTGCCAGATGGGCATCGGCGCATACAACGCCTGGCATTGCTCGCGGATGCGGTCGCTGAGCGCGTCGGCGGCGGCCTGCGCTACTTCCCGGTCGCCATCCGCAACGCATAGCACCGAGAAGCCGGTGTTGGGCGCGTCTCCATAGGAGAAGCCGGCCATGACGCTGATGTCCATCCAGCACGGTGCCCGCTGCTCCACCGAACGGCTCACGGCGACGATGCTAGCGAGCGGCTCGAGCGCGGTCGCGCTGAAGATACTGGGCACCAGCACGAGCGGTTTTGCGATCGCCCAGACGGGCTTGATCTCGCCGCGGAGCGTCCGCACCATGCAATCCGCGGTCCGCTCCCCCGTCTCGCCCGCATCGGTATGGGGAGAGTGGCGGTAGGCGAACGCGGCGGTCGCACG
>JAKOND010000343.1 GCA_022702125.1 Burkholderiaceae bacterium | reverse complement strand
CGCAGATGATCAGGCTGATCTTGAGCCCCTTCGGCCCGTCCGAGACGTAGGTGCGGTCGCCCGGATACCAGCCCTCGATCGGCGTCCAGGGCATGATCTTGCGGTACTTCTGCACGACCTCGCCCTGGTCGTTCATCAGGATGAGCGTGTTGTAGGGCGCCTTGTACGGATGCTCCTCGTGGCGCTCGCCGGTCAGCGAGAACACGCCCCAGACCCGCGCCTTGCGGCAGGCCTCGGCGAAGATCGCGGTCTCCTCGCCGGGCACGGTGGAGGCGGTCTCGTACATCTCGGCGGCGTCGTACATGATGCCGTGGGTGCTGTACTCGGGGAAGACCACCAGGTCCATGCCCGGCAGGCCGGACTTCATGCCGACGACCATGTCGGCGATTTTTCGCGCGTTGTCGAGCACCTCGGCCTTGCTGTGCAGGCGCGGCATCTTGTAGTTGACGACGGCCACGCCGACCGTGTCCTTGCTGCTCGAGATATCGCCGTGAATCATGGGGCCCGCTCCGGTGTCGTTGATCGATGCGCCGATTGTGGGAACGCACCCCGGCCCGGCGAATACGTCGATTGACGTAGGCGGCCCGCCCGCCCCGTGGCGCTACGCCTCGTCGAAGAAGTCCACCTTGCCGTCGTCGAGGTCGTAGCGCGCGCCCACCACCTGCAGCCGGCCGGCGCGGATCGGGTCGATCAGCGTGGATTCGGCGGTGCGCAGCCGCTCGACGGTGCGGCGCACGTTCTCGCGCACCGCGCCGTCGAGCAGGTCCTCGCCGGCCCGGCCGCCGAGCGCCCGGGCCTTGAGCACCGCCGGGATGATCGGCTCGATCATCTGGCCGATGCTGCCCGGGTAGACGGTGTTCTTCTCCACCACCGACACCGCCGCCTCCACCGCGCCGCAGCGCTCGTGGCCGAGCACCAGGATCAGCGGCACGCCCAGCACCTGCACCGCATACTGGATGCTGCCCATCGCGACCGTGTCGATGGTGTTGCCGGCATTGCGCACGATGAACAGCTCGCCCAGGCCGGTGTTGAACAGCAGCTCCGGCGAGACGCGGCTGTCGGAGCAGCCCACCAGCACCGCGAACGGCACCTGCGAGCGCGCGATCGCCAGGCGCCGGTCGTGGTCGCGCGTGGTCTGCAGGGTGGGCTTGTCGGCCAGGAAGTCGACATGGCCCTGCTTGAGCTTGGCGAGCGCCTGCGCGGGCGTCAGGTCGCTCTTGCGGCCCTCGGCGGCGCGGGACGGCAGCGCGCCGAGGCTGGCGGCCAGGCCGAGCGCGCCGGAGCCCAGGCGGAAGAAGGAGCGGCGCGAGGCGTCGAGAGGGTACATGCGGGAATCCTGCGGTGCGGTGGAGGGGACCGCATCATCGGCGAGCGCGCGTCCGTCTCCGCGACCGTTTCCGTTGGTTTCCCCTTCCCCGGGGCCGCGGTCAGTGGCTGATCATCCAGGGACGCCGCCCGGGCGCGGCCTTGGCGCCGTCGGGCGCGGTCACCGTCGCGCCGCGCTTGGCGCCGCCGCCGCAGCAGCCGCAGCCCGACGGGTGCTTGAGCCGCGCGTAGTCGCGCGAGCTTTTCGGCTCGTGGCGCGCCCGCTCGTTGGTCTCGATGGCGCTGCGCGCCGCGCCCGCCATCAGGGCCAGGCCCGGCGCGTGGGCGAAGACGCGCGGCGAGGGGGCGCCGCAGGCCGGGCACGGGGCGGGCAGGTCGCGCTGGGCCAGGCGGCGCAGCGCGTCGAAGCCGCCGCAGCCGGCGCAGTGGTAGTCGTAGGTGGGCATGCCGTGGCCTCGCTGCGTCAGGAGAGGTCGGGCGACAGCGGCATGTCGATGCTGCCGTCGAGCATCTTCCGCGGGCCGGCCGCCGTGGGGTTGATGTCGAAGTCGAAGATCTGCGTCGGCAGCCACAGCGTGGCGCAGGCGTTGGGCACGTCCACCACGCCGCTGATGTGGCCCTGCACCGGCGCGGTGCCGAGGATCGAATAGGCCTGCGCGCCGCTGTAGCCGAACTTCTTGAGGTACTCGATGGCGTTGAGGCAGGCCTGGCGGTAGGCCACGTTCACGTCGAGGTAGTACTGCCTGCCGGCCTCGTCGACCGAGATGCCCTCGAAGATCAGGTAGTCGTTGTAGGTCGGCACGATCGGGCTGGGCTTGAAGATCGGATTCTTGATGCCGTACTTCGCCATGCCGCCCTTGATCAGGGTGACCTTCATGTGCACCCAGCCGGCCATCTCGATGGCGCCGCAGAAGGTGATCTCGCCGTCGCCCTGGCTGAAGTGCAGGTCGCCCACCGACAGGCCCGCGCCGTCCACGTAGACCGGGAAGTACACCTTGGCGCCGCGCGAGAGGTCCTTGATGTCGCAGTTGCCGCCGTGCTCGCGCGGCGGCACGGTGCGCGCGCCCTCGGCGGCGGCGCGGTCGCGGGCCTCGCCGGTCATCCGGCCCATGTGGGCGGTGCCGGAGAACGGCGGGTTGGCCAGGCCCGCGGCCGGGTCGGTGTCGATGAGCTGCTGCTCGCGGGCGTTCCACTTGTCGAGCATCGGCTTGTCGGGCAGGCAGCCGATCAGGCCCGGATGGATCAGCCCGGCGAAGTTCACGCCCGGGATGTGGCGCGAGCTGGTGAACATGCCCTTGAAGTCCCAGATAGACTTCTGCGCCTGGGGGAAATGCTCGGTCAGGAAGCCGCCGCCGTTCTTCTTCGAGAAGAAGCCGTTGAAGCCCCAGAGGCTGTCGGGCTTGGCGCCGATGTCGAGCAGGTCCACCACCAGCAGGTCGCCCGGCTCCGCGCCCTTCACGCCCACCGGCCCGGACAGGTAGTGCACCGTGGTCAGGTCGATGTCGCGCACGTCGTCGGCGCTGTCGTTGTTCTGGATGAAGCCGCCGGTCCAGTCGAAGGTCTCCAGGATGAAGTCGTCGCCCGGGTCGACCCAGCAGGCCATCGGGATGTCCGGGTGCCAGCGGTTGTGGATGTTCTCGTTCTCGGTGGGCGACTTGGTGAGGTCGACTTTGATGAGGGTGTCGGTCATGGCAGGCTCCTTCGTTGGTGGGTCAGACAGAGAGGTAGGACTTGATGCGCTGCTGGTCGGTGTCGGCGCGAGTGGTCTCGTGCACCAGCCGACCGCCTTCGATGACGAAGAGCCGGTCGGCCACGTCCATCGCGAAGCTCAGCACCTGTTCGGAGACGACGATGGTGAGCTGGCGCATCTTTCGGATCTCGTTGAGCGCCTTCGCGATGTCCTTGATGATGGATGGCTGGATGCCCTCGGTGGGCTCGTCGAGCAGCAGCACCTTGGGGTCGGTGACCAGCGCGCGGGCGATGGCGAGCTGCTGCTGCTGGCCGCCGGAGAGGTTGCCGCCCTTCCTGCGGCGCATGTCCCAGAGCACGGGGAAGAGCGCGTAGATCTCGTCCGGGATGCGCTTGTCCTTGGCGTTCTCCAGGCCGGTCTGGATGTTCTCCTCCACGGTGAGGGTGGGGAAGATCATGCGGCCCTGGGGGACGTAGGCGATGCCTTTGGCGACGCGGCGGAAGCTTTCGTCGCGCGTGACGTCCTGGTCCGCGACGCGGATGCTGCCGCTCTTGGTGGGCAGCACGCCCATGAGGCTCTTGAACAGCGTGGTCTTGCCCATGCCGTTGCGGCCCATGATGGCGACGGTTTCGTTGGCATGGCCTTCGAACGAGATGCCGTGCAGGGCTTCGCTCTGGCCGTAGGCGACGTGGAGGTCGGTGACTTTCAGCATGGGATCGCTCCTGGGGAATGCGTGGCGTGCGTTGCCTGCTTGGCGTTCGCGGTGGCGGTGGCGGAGGCAGAGGGGGCAGAGAGGTGCGGACC
>JAKOND010000323.1 GCA_022702125.1 Burkholderiaceae bacterium | reverse complement strand
CGTGCTCAAATCCAACCAGCCCCGAGCCCGGTTTGATGGGGGCAACTCCAGGTAGTCATTGTCACAATGTATGTCGCGCGCGGAAGATATGCCTAATATTCGACGTTAAGTCCGATCAGTATTGCGGAATATGCGACATTAATAGCAAACATGAATCGACGCCCTCAAAAGAGGTTAGGCCAGAAAACGGGGAAGTCCCGCGCCGCAACGACTGGGTGATCCCTGGATACAAGCAGCCGACCACAGAAGTCGAAATTCATCGTGCGCGCGTCGTGTGTGGCAGGCTGACGCATTCGACACATCATGACATTTGGACTTCCGCGAACTGGCGCAGGCGGAAGATGAGGAACGGCGGCTCCACGACTGGCAGCGAGCACGAAAAATTTCGACTTCTCTGGCTGCGCTCAAGCAAGGTCGCATTCATGAGCAAGCGCAGCCCCTCCGCCACCCATTCTTCGGCCTCCAAAGGCCTAATTCAAACCATCGGCGACGCACAGATGGTCGCTGGAGCCAACCAGCTCTATCAATCGCGTGCTCAACTCAGCCAGAGCATCGACGCGCAGAAGCAGAAGCTAGCGGATCTCCGCAAGCTGATGCGGCAGAACGACCGTGTTATCGCCACCGTGGACCGGAAGATCGAAGCGGCGAAGGCGGTGCTTCAGGCCAAGTACGGCCACTGCTTCGACCTGCGCGGCAAACAGATCCCTTGGGACGAAATGGTTAAGTGGCTCGCCGCCAATAGCTCTGGTGACACCGTGACGCTTCCTTTCCTCGTCGCAATCCAGGATCCGCATACGGCCTTTTGGTTCAAGGTGCGGTGGCTGTAGGTATCAAGCTACCGTCGCCGGCGAGTTTGATACTACCGTCTGGACTTATAAACAGTAGCTGACGGTGGCGGCGAGGCAGACGGCGGCGAGATAGTTGGTCGCTAGACGGTCGTGGCGGGTGGCGATGCGGCGGAAGCCCTTGAGGTGGCCGAACATGCGTCCGATGGCGTTGCGCCCTCGATAGAGCACGGGGGAGAAGCACGGCTTCCAGCGGCGGTTGATCTTGGGCGGAGTATTGGGTGCCGCCCCGGCCGCCTCGATCTGCCGCCGAATGGCGTCTCTGTCGTAGCCCTTGTCTGCCAGCACGATGCGGCAGGCGGGCAGGCGTTCGAGCAGCAGCGCGCCGGCCGTGCAGTCGGCGGCCTGCCCGCCGGTCAGCGCACCATCCCCCCGCTCGTAGTCGAACTCCTGGAGGAATTCGGACCGCCCGAGCGCTGCGGTCACGCCGAACGCCTGATCTTCGATAAGCCCGCCCGGCGACGGCTCTGCCGTCATCTCGGAGGTGAGCGTGGCCTGCAGATGATCGAGCCCTGGCTCCATGTCTACGCCATCGTCGCCGACGACGGACACCTCATCACCGTCGCGCATCGCCAACGCCGTCAGCGGAGGTCCTGAAGGCGGGTGGCGTGAGACGACTCGGTTGTCCAAACCACATTCCGGGCCGCAACGATTTCGAGGCGGCCGGTCGTCGGCCCCACCATCACCCTGAACGGCGGGCCCGGTATCTGAAAGATCAGGATCTCATCTTCTCGATCCGATCGAAGATGGCCTCTACCCGGAGGAAGCGCTCGTGCGCCTGCCTTCCATGGCGAGGGTTGCGATCGGGATGCAGGGCCATTCGATACGATCGGCGCGCCGCTACGATCAGGAATTCGGGCGCTTGCCGGTGGAGACCGACCTGCCGGTATGTCCGGTCCTCATCGGTTTCCTGTCGCGCCACGGAAGCGGCTCGCATCCGAACCAGATCGATTTCCATCATCTCGATCCACGTATCCCGTTCCGCCAGCAAGGCAACATGTTCTGCGAGATCCGCCTCCAGGCGCAATTGTCCCTGGTCTTGCGCGATAAGCCTGCGGGCGAGTTCCTCTGTGGCGGTCATGTATGCGACCGCGCCGATCCAGAGCGCGATCCCGGCGATCGGGAGCGGCAGGGATCCGAGAGCCCACGCCATCAGGACTCCCAGCAGAAGACGTGCACGCCAGCCCGGTACGGTCAGAATGAGGATCGCAAGTGGGTGCTCGGTGCTCAACGGCGGACCAGGAGCGCTGTGAGGATATCACCCTGGGCGACGACGATCCCGCGGGCATCACGCGTCGTACCCAGGCGCGGATCGTAGGTCCCGGCGATGAGACTACGCGCATCGCGGGCGACGATCCTGCCGGTGGAGCGGTCTTCGACTAGACGCCCGAGGACGAGTCCCCGGCGGTCGCGGATGATCTTGACCAGCACGGTCGAGGGATGGGCGAGAGCATCCATCAGGCCGCCTCGTTGATATCAGCTTCGAGCGCTGCAAGAACGTCATCTTCCTCATCTGCCCCGTGAGGATGAAGCGCATCGTCGAGGGGGGCCCATCGGTACACACCCAAAAGATCCGCGAGGTCCTTGTTGTAACGGCCGCTCGCCAGCGGGCCAGGGACGACTACGCCGAGCGCTTGAAGGCGTTTCAGCACGTCCGCCATCACTTCACGCGGCGGGCGACGGTTCTTTACACCTCCTACCTCACTGACGATCCAGCGGCCGTCCGAGAGCGGGCTCAGCGACGCAGCCAGGATCAGTTCGGTACCGTCAGCGGCACGGTGCGTAACCTCGACGACCACGAGTAGGCCGAGTGCGACTTCCGCAATCTTGGTCGCAGCGCAGTTGCGCAGTCGCACCCCGAGATCACGGTAGTCGGCGGCCGTTCGAAGGGTGCGCACGCCCTCCGCGGCGGCGATAGGTGCGGGCAGATTGTCCGCGGTATCGAGTGCCTTGCGGGCGAACACCTCCAGGGTGCCAAGGCTCGCAGCCGATTGCCGGATGGCGGTGACCAACTTCTGCTCGTCGATCGTCGCGTGGCATGCCCGGATCAGATCGAGCATGTCATTGGCTGCCGCGACCCGTTGCGGGGTACCGATGACACTTACGATCTCATGGTGGAAGAGGAGAGGGTCGAGATGGGTGACGGCGCTGATGGTGCTGGCGCGGAGCT
>JAKOND010000265.1 GCA_022702125.1 Burkholderiaceae bacterium | reverse complement strand
GACGCTGATCTGGCGGTTCTGGATCGACAGCAGGTCGCGCAGCGCGTCGCGCGCGAGCTGGATCGAGATCTCCTTCTGGTTGAAGCGCGAATAGGCCAGGATCTTGCGCAGCGCGCCTTCGAGCTCGCGCACGTTGCTGCGCACGTTCTTGGCGACGAAGAAGGCGACCTCCTCGGGCATCTCGGTGGCTTCGGAGCGGGCCTTGTTGATCAGGATCGCGACGCGCATCTCCAGCTCGGGCGGCTCGATGGCCACCGTCAGGCCGGAGTCGAAGCGCGAGACCAGCCGCTCGTGGATGTCCGCCAGCCCCTTGGGGTAGGTGTCGGAGGTCATCACGATGTGGCTCTTCTTGGCCAGCAGCGCCTCGAAGGCGTTGAAGAATTCCTCCTGCGTGCGGTCCTTGTTGGCGAAGAACTGCACATCGTCGATCAGCAGCAGGTCGAGCGAGTGATAACGCTCCTTGAATTCGTCGAAGGTCTTGCGCTGGTAGGCCTTGACCACGTCCGAGACGAACTGCTCGGCATGGATGTAGAGGATCTTGGCGTCGGGCCGGTCGGCCAGCAGCCGGTTGCCCACCGCGTGCACCAGGTGGGTCTTGCCCAGGCCGACGCCGCCGTAGATGAAGAGCGGGTTGTACAGGTGGCCCGGCATGCCGGCCACGTGCATCGCCGCGGCGCGCGCCATGCGGTTGGCCGTGCCCTCGACCAGGGTGTCGAAGGTGAGGGCCGAATTGAGCCGGTTCTTGAAGGCGCCGGCGGCGGCTTCCTCGGCCGCGGTGGGCGACGGCGCGGCCTGCGCGGGCAGCAGCTCGGCCTGGGTCGCGGCGGACGGCACGGCGGGCGCCACGTAGGTGCGCACCACGGCTTCGCGCTGGGCGATGGTCAGCTCCAGGACGACCGGCTGTCCGTAGATCTTCTCCAGCAGGCCGGCGATGCGGCCGGCGTACTGGGCGCGGATCCAGTCGAGCTTGAAGCGGTTGGCCACCAGCAGGGTGACCTTGGAGAAATCGGGCGCGACCTGGGCCGCGAGCGGCTTGATCCAGGTGTTGAACTGCTGCTCGGGCAGTTCCTGGGCGAGCTGGTCGACGCAGGCCTGCCAGAGGCTCTGGCCAGCTGCATCGTCGTCGGGAAATGCAGGCTGGCTGCGCGGTATCGCCTCGGGCATGGGGCAGGTGCTATCTGTGGATAGGAAGAGGCTGTCGAGCCTGCCGATTCTAGATTATCAAGCGGTTATCCACAAGCCCGGGACATCCCCGCGGCGCGGCCATCGCGGCTGGCGATGGGGCGCGGCGACCCGGATGCAGGCACGGCATCCGGGTTGTACGACGACTAGGGGGGTCGTGCCATCCGGTCCGGCGCGTCGGCCGCCTCGCCGTGCTCCAGCGGACCGGCCACCGGGCGGTGCAGGGCGGGGCCCTCCCCGCCGCCGCCGTCCGCCGGCAGGTAGCGCAGCTGCCGGTCGTGCCAGCGCGCCACCGTGCTGCGGTGGGCGATGCTGACCAGCGCCGCGTCCGGCAGCCGCTCCGCCAGCAGCCCGTACATCGCGGCCTCGGTGCCCTCGTCGAGCGCCGAGGTGGCCTCGTCCAGGAACAGGAAGTCGGGCCGCTGCAGCAGGGCGCGGCCGAAGGCCAGGCGCTGTTGCTCGCCGGGCGACAGCCGGGCCGACCAGGGCGCCGCCTCGTCCAGCCGCCCGGCCAGCGCGGGCAGCCGCACCGCCCGCAGCACCTCGCGCAGTTCCCCGGGGTCGTGCGCGGCGCCGGCCGAGGGGTAGCACAGCGCGTCGGCTAGCGTGCCGGCGGGCACGTAGCTGCGCTGCGGCAGGAACAGCGCCCGTGCGCCCGCCGGACGCAGGATGCGCCCGCTGCCGTAGGGCCAGATGCCGGCCGCGGCGCGGAACAGCACGCTCTTGCCGGCGCCCGAGGGGCCGGTCACCAGCCAGCGCTCCCCGCGGCCGATGCGCAGGTCGAAGGGCGCGGTCAGCGCGCGGCCGCCGGGCAGGCCCAGCACCAGGCCTTCGGCGACGATGGCGCCGCCCGTGCCGTCGCCGCCGTCCGCCGGCGCGGCCTCGACCGCGATGCCCGCCGCCTGCCCGCCGCCGTCGGCCGACTCCCGCTCGGCCGCGGCCAGCGCGGACTGGAAGTCCAGCAGCCGGTTGGCCGAGGCCTGCCAGTTCACCAGGCTCGAATAGCTGTCCGCGAACCACGACAGCGCGCCCTGCACCTGGCCGAAGGCCGAGCCGATCTGCATCAGGCCGCCGAGCGTCATCTTCCCGGCGAAGTAGCGCGGCGCGGCCACGATCAGCGGGAACACGATGGCCGCCTGCCCGTAGCCCGAGTTCACCAGCACCAGCCGCCGCATGTAGACCATCAGCCCGTGCCAGTTGCCGCGGATCGCGCCGAAGCGCGCGCGCAGCGCATCGCCCTCGGCCGGCTCGCCGCGGTAGAGGGCCACGCCCTCGGCGTTCTCGCGCAGCCGCATCATCGCGTGCCGGAATCCGGCCTCGGTCTGCTCCTGCCGGAAGTACAGGCCGATCAGCGGCCGGCCGACCCGGTGCGTCACCCACGACCCGGCCACCGCGTAGAGCAGCGCCGCCCACACCATGTAGCCCGGGATCGACACCGCGTGGCCGGCCAGGGTGAAGGACAGCGGCCCCGACAGCGTCCACAGCAGCGCGACGAAGGAGAACAGGGTCACCACCGAGCTCATCAGCCCGAGCGAGAGCGTCAGGCTGTCGCCGGTCAGGCTGCGGATGTCCTCGGCGATGCGCTGGTCGGGGTTGTCGGCGCTGCCGGCCTGCTCGATCCGGTAGTAGGCCTGCGCGCCCAGCCAGCGCCCGACGAAGCGGCCGGTCATCCAGGTGCGCCAGCGCATCTGCAGCCGCATGGTGAAGAAGCGGTTGGCGACCGCCACCCCGATGAAGGCGGCGGCGATGGCGCAGAACTGCAGCAGCGCGGTCTTGAAGCCGGGGAAGTCCCGCGCCTCCAGCGTGTTGTAGAAGACGCGGTTCCAGTTGGTCATCCAGACGTTGACCGCCACCAGCGCCAGGTTCAGCCCGACGACCAGCGCCAGCAGGCCCCAGGCCGCCCGGCGGTCCTCCGACACCCAGTAGGGCTTGAGCAGGGCCCAGCTCTCGCGCAGCCGCAGCCGGCCGCGCCGGTCGCCGTCGGCCGCCGGGCCGGCGGGCTCGGAGCCGCCGTCGGCGAGGAAATCGGAGAAGTGCGCGGTCGCGGACGGCATCCGCGCCGGAGGGAGAACGGGCATGGGTCGGGTTCTGTGCGTGGGGACCCGCCCATTGTGGAGAGCATCCGGCGCGCCCGCTTAGGCGGACCTGAAGGCGCGGGGCGCTACTCGATCGCCTTGGCCATGTCCTCGACCACCTTCTTCGCGTCGCCGAAGACCATCATGGTCTTGTCGAGGTAGAACAGCTCGTTGTCCAGGCCCGCGTAGCCGGCGGCCATGCTGCGCTTGTTGACGATGACCGTGCGGGCCTTGTAGGCCTCCAGGATCGGCATGCCGTGGATCGGGCTGCCGGGCTGCAGCGCGGCCGGGTTCACCACGTCGTTGGCGCCGAGCACGATCGCGACGTCGGCCTGGGCGAACTCGCCGTTGATGTCCTCCATCTCGAACACCTGGTCGTAGGGCACCTCGGCCTCGGCCAGCAGCACGTTCATGTGGCCCGGCATCCGGCCGGCCACCGGGTGGATCGCGTACTTCACCGTCACCCCGCGGTGCGCCAGCTTCTCGGCCAGCTCGTTGACCGCGTGCTGCGCCCGCGCCACCGCCAGGCCGTAGCCCGGCACGATGATGACGGTGTCGGCGTTGGCCAGCAGGTAGGCGGCGTCGTCGGCGCTGCCGCTGCGCACCGGGCGCTGCTCGCGGGCGCCGTCCTGCGCGGCGGCCGGCGCGCCGCCGAAGCCGCCCAGGATCACGTTGAAGAAGGACCGGTTCATCGCCTTGCACATGATGTAGCTCAGGATCGCGCCCGAGCTGCCCACCAGCGAGCCGGCGATGATCAGCATCGCGTTGTTGAGGCTGAATCCGATGCCGGCCGCGGCCCAGCCGGAGTAGCTGTTGAGCATCGACACCACCACCGGCATGTCCGCGCCGCCGATCGGGATGATGATCAGCACGCCCAGCGCGAAGGCCAGCGCCAGCATCGCGAAGAAGGCGGTCCAGCTCTCGGTGGC
>JAKOND010000248.1 GCA_022702125.1 Burkholderiaceae bacterium | reverse complement strand
GGACGCGTGGTGCGCTGAAGAAGGTACTGCTGGAGCGCCTGCGACGCACCCGCGGCATGCGCCGCTCGCGTCATCACACGCAGAAGACCGGCATCCACGGATAGGTCCCCGACACCGTCTCCATCAGCGAGCGCCCTGCGACGGTGGAAGACCGGGCGGTCCCGGGCATGGGGAAAGTGACCAGGCGCTCAGCAAAGCGACCCGCCAGATCGCTACGCTGGAGGAGCGCCAGACCCGGTACGGGATGCGGGTCAAGCCCGCCGACCGGAGCACCCGCACCGCGGTACCGGCCCTGATCCTGCAGGCCCAAAACCTGCCACACGAGCTCTCTCGATCGCTGACCGGGGACCGGGGCGAGGAGATGGCTTCGCACAAGCGCTTCAGCCTCACCGCCGACATTCAGGTGTACTTCAGCGATCCACAGAACCCTTGGCAGCGCGGGACCAGCGAACATACCAACGGCCTGCTCAGGCAGTAGGCTGTACCTGCCGAAGGGCCTGGATCTATCGGGCCACTCGCAGGAAGCGCCCAATGCGATCGCCCGGCAACTCAACGAGCGGCCGAGGAAACGATGGGCTACCGGACGCCGGCGGAGATGTCCGAGGAATGTGTTGCATCGACCGGTTGAATCCGCAGCCAAGAGCGGTTTTTCAGGAAACCGGTCTGGACGACCGCTGCAGATCGCATCCCGAAGCGTACCAACTTCCTGGATCGCTTCGAGAATCCCTGTGCACCAGGGCCCTCAGCCTGGACGATTGAGTTCCCGGGGTACTATCTACGGATCGGGAAAACAGCCTCCCGGCCCTCCCCGGGTAGACGGCGTCCCGTCCAAGCGCTGGAAACGCTCATCGGAGTTTCCGTGGACACCGCTACGCCCGTTGCTGCCGCCCCTGCGCGCGCTACGTCTCTCACACTGGCCGCAGCCCTGCGCTTCTGGCTCAAGCTCGGCTTCATCAGTTTCGGCGGGCCTGCCGGCCAGATCGCGCTCATGCACGAGGAACTCGTGGATCGCCGACGCTGGATCTCCGAGAAACGCTTCCTGCACGCTTTGAACTACTGCATGCTGCTGCCCGGTCCCGAGGCGCAGCAGCTCGCCACGTATATCGGCTGGCTGCTGCACCGCACCTGGGGCGGCATCGCCGCAGGGGTGCTGTTCGTGCTTCCGTCGCTGTTCATCCTCATCGGACTGGCCTGGGTCTACATGGGCTATGGCGATGTGCCGGCCATCGCCGGCATCTTCTACGGCATCAAGCCAGCGGTAACGGCGCTGGTCGTCCAGGCCGCCTGCCGCGTCGGATCCCGGACTCTCAAGAACGGCTGGCTCTGGGCCATCGCCGTCGCCGCGTTCTCCGCGATCTTCGTCCTGAACGTTCCGTTCCCCATCATCGTGGCGGCCGCCGCGGCGATCGGCTACTTCGGGGGGCGGATCCGGCCCGACGCGTTCCGCGGCGGTTCGGGCCATGGAACGTCGGGTCCGGCCCATCATCCGAATGGACCGGCGCTCATCGATGACGATACGCCCCCGCCTCCGCACGCGAAATTCAAGTGGCGGACCTTCTGGACCGTAATCGCAGTCTTTGCGGGGATCTGGCTTTTGGCGATCGCCTCCTTGGCTGCTGCCTACGGGACCGACTCTGTTCTCGTCCGCATGGGCTGGTTCTTCACCAAAGCCGCGTTGATGACCTTCGGCGGCGCCTACGCGGTGCTTCCCTACGTCTACCAGGGGGCGGTCGATCAATTCCAGTGGCTGTCGCCCACGCAAATGATCGACGGCCTGGCGCTCGGCGAATCGACGCCCGGCCCGCTCATCATGGTGGTGTCGTTCGTGGCCTTCGTTGGCGGATGGACGAAGGCGATCTTCGGGCCGGATGCGCTGTTCCTCGGTGGCGCGGTGGCGGCAACGGTCGTGACCTTCTTCACCTTCCTGCCGTCCTTCTTCTTCATCCTGCTGGGCGGGCCGTTCATCGAATCCACCCACGGCAACCTGAAGTTCACCGCGCCGCTGACGGCCATTACCGCCGCCGTGGTCGGTGTCATCGTGAATCTGGCGGTGTTCTTCGCCTACCACGTGATCTGGCCTGCAGGATGGGACGGTCGCATCGAGTGGCCCTCCATCGCCATCGGTTTGATTGCCGCAATGGCCCTGATCCGTCTTAAGGTGGGCGTGGTGCCGGTCATCCTCGCTGCCGGCGCCGCAGGATTTCTGGTCCAGGCCATCCGATGAGGCGCGCCGGACGAGTTGGTCGGATTGGGATGGATGCAGGTCCGGGCATGCATTAGACAAGGTAGTTCTGGTCAGCACCAGCCGCCAGAAGGCACCGACCCGCCTCGGGATGCCATGCCCATGGTCTCGGACCTCTACCAATAAAGAACGGCAGCGGTCGTTCATTCCTGATTTCGGACTGTCGCTTTCGGGCCCGAAGCGGTCCGTGCGGTTGACTGCAGCAGGCACTGCTGGATCGACGACCGGCAAAAAAAACCTGCCGAAGCGGGTTTGTTGGTTCGTGCGGTGGCTCGGGTGCGGTCGCAATTGAGGCGAGCGAGCGACTTGACGCGTCGTCGGACGGCTTCGCCGGTCCTGCGATTGCGACGAACCGCACCGAGGCCGACCAAGCCAGACCCTAACAGTGCAACGCCCAGCAGCTTGGGCACTTGGCTCGTGGGCGTGGAAGGACTGATGAAAGCTGATTCACAGCATCTACTGGCAGTGGCCCTGTCTGGTACGAAGTGACGTTGATACCCATGGTCACATGACGCGTGCCGTAAGAACCTGCCGCGCTGGCCACTGTCTACTGACTGCAACCAGCGATAGGACCGCATGTCACGAAGGCAAATCCGATCTCTTGCGTCCGGTCAGCGCCCGCATCAACAGTTTGCGTGACATTCGCGACGGAAAAATCAAAATAGTCGCCATCGAAAGACATGCCGACCTGACTCACGCCGGCAGTGCAGAGCGCAGCGTCATTGATGCGCGCGTCAGAGAACCCGCCGCCGATAGACGTGAATCCGGAATTGAACACGATTCCCGGATTGCCGCTGCGCAGGGCCGAAACGGATACTTGGTTGCCGGACGTGGGAAAACTGGCGCTGCCGGCCGTTGTCACTCGAACGGAGAAGTCGCGGGACCCAGCAACCCCCGGAGACGAGTTTCGGGTTGGATACGACAGGGGCGGCACTGACGGCAAAAGCGCTCGTGATGGCCATATGCGCGGCCGCGAAATTCTTCAGGTTTTCTCCACGTGATAATTCCGCACCGGCACGAAAATCATGCCGCGCATCGTTGATTAATGTCTTACATCCAAAGGAATGTCCCGATGTCAAGAATTTTGACGATGCGATCCTTATGGGATTCGTTCAATAGGAGCCGGAGGACAACCGGAACGGCAGCTACGGGCCTTTCGCGTGAACCATGCAGCGGCTAGAGTCGGCCGAGGCTCTGTGAAAACGCTCAACCCCCATGTTCCTGGGGGTGCCTTATCCATTGGCCAACCTCGCGATCGTGCGCTGCAGCTCGATCCGAGAGGCTGGATTTTTTCGATATGCTCACATTCAAGCAAGGCAGTGTGTTTCCACACCGCCTCGGCCATGAGCGGACATCCGAAGTTTCCTGATTCCCTTCCCGAAGCAGCCAATCAGGACTTGAGCAGTGTTTCGATCCTCTGGCTGAAGACTTGCATCTCGAACGGCTTTGTCAACACTTGCATCCCCGCCGGCAGGTGCCCATGGCTCATTACCGCCGTTTCTGCGTAGCCGGTAACGAACAACACACGGAGGTCGGGGGATAGTGCGCGCGCCGCGTCGGCCACCTGCCGTCCGTTCATCCCACCCGGCAAGCCCACATCCGTGACCAGCAATGCGATGGACGATTCGGTCTGCAAGAGATTCATCGCACGCGCTCCATCGGCAG
>JAKOND010000246.1 GCA_022702125.1 Burkholderiaceae bacterium | reverse complement strand
CAGGCCCCGGCGGCCAACGCCTGACGGGGCCGACGACCGCCAGCCGCGGGGGCTCCGCCGCGGCGCCGGGCCCCCGCCTCGCCGGGGGCTTTTTCCGTTCCGGGCACGCTGCGGGCGGTCAGGCGTCCGGCGGGCCGTCCGTGCCGGGCGACCCGATCCGGGCCAGGGCCTCGGCGATGGCCGCCGCGTCTGCCGGGCGCACCAGCCGCGCCACCTCCTGCCCGTCGCGCAGGAAGACCAGCGTCGGCCAGAGCTTGACCTTGAACGACCGGCCGAGCGGCCGGCCCGGGCCGTCCTCCACCTTCAGGTGGCGCAGTCGCGGATGGCCGCGCAGCGCCTCGGCGATCGGCGCCTGCGCTGCGCGGCAGAAGCCGCACCATCCGGTGCCGAATTCGAGCAGCGCGGCGCCGCGCAGGGCATCGATCTCGGCGCGCTCGGGTTGCTGGGTCGCGTAGTCTTGGGTCATGCCCCGCATTGGACGCCCGCGCGCGGCCCGGAATGTTTCCAGTGTTAAACGGGCGCCGGGCGGGCGCCCGGCGTGCCGCACCCGCTAGATGACCCGGTCGCGGCGCAGCGCCTCCACCCCTGCGTCATCGATCTGCAGCAGTTCCCGCAGCACCTCGTCCGTGTGCTCCCCCAGCAGCGGCGCGGCGCGGCCGTAGGCGATCGGCGTGGCCGAGAAGCGCACCGGGTTCGCCACCTGCGGCACCGTGCCGGCCTGGGTGTGGGGCAGGTCCATGCGCATCCCGCGGTGCACGATCTGCGGATCGGCGAAGACCTCGGCGAAGCCGTTGATCGGGCCGGTCGGCACGCCCGCGGCGTCGAACGCGGCGTGCCACTCCCTGACCGGGCGCGTCGCCAGCACCTCGGCCAGCAGCGGCACCAGCTGCAGCCGGTGCTTCGCCCGCACCGGGTTGGTCGCGAAGCGCTCGTCCTGCGGCAGATCCGGCAGGCCGAGCACCCGGCAGAAGGCGGCGAACTGGGAGTCGTTGCCCACCGCCACCATCAGCGGGCCGTCGGCGCAGTCGAAGGACTGCCACGGGCAGGTGATCGGCGAGGCGTTGCCCAGGCGCGGCGGCTGCTCGCCCGAGACGAGGTACATCATCGCCACGTGCGAGAGGGCCGCGACCTGCGCGTCGCGCAGCGCCAGGTCGATGTACTGCCCGGTGCCCGAGACCATGTCGCGCTGGCGCAGCGCGGCCAGGATGGCGCTGACCGCGTAGAAGCCGGCGGTGATGTCGCCCACCGCGAAGCCCACCCGCACCGGACCGCCGCCGGGCTCGCCGTCGGGCTGGCCGGTGACGCTCATCAGGCCGCTCATCGACTGGAACAGCGGGTCGTAGCCCGGCAGGTGCCGGTACGGCCCGGTCTGGCCGAAGCCGCTGATCGAGCAGTACACCAAGCGCGGGTTCAGCGCCGAGAGCGACGCGTAATCCAGCCCGTAGCGCGCCAGGTCGCCGGCCTTGAAGTTCTCGATGACGATGTCGCACTGCTGCGCGAGCCGGCGGATCAGCGCCTGCCCGTCGGGCTTCGACATGTCGACCGTGACCGAGCGCTTGCCCCGGTTCATCGCCAGGAAGGACGAGGTCTCGCGGGTTTCGTTGCCCTGCGCGTCCTGGGCGCGCAGGCCCTGGTGGCGCACGTCGTCGCCCTTGCCGGGGCGCTCCACCTTGATGACGTCGGCGCCGAAGTCGGCCAGCATCTGCGCCGCCCAGGGGCCGGAGAAGACGCGGCTGAGGTCGAGGACCCGGAGGCCGGAGAGACAGGTCATGGTTCGCTTTCCTGGAAAGGACGGGAGTGCGCCGCCGCGTCGATGCCGAACGCGGCGCACAGTCCCCGCGGGACGCGGGTCGGGCGCGGGCGCGGGCCGGTGCGGTGCTGGTGGATGCGCATGGGATGTCTCCGTGATGGCGGCGGGGCGCCGTGGCGCCCGGGAGGCGCCTGGCCGCAGGGTAGGCCCTGCGCGCCCGCGGGACCACGCCCGCGGCGTCAAAGCTGCTATGCGCGGCGCGGGCCGGCGCATCGGCCCGAGAATCGGCGCGGGACCCTTCTTCCGCACATCCGATCAGAGACAAGGCCGCCATGCAGAATCTCCAGACCCCCGCCGATTTCCTCGCCCTCGTCGGCCAGCCGTTGGGCACCAGCGGCTGGCTCGCCATCGACCAGGCGCGCATCGACGAATTCGCCCGCGCCACCGGCGACGATTTCTGGATCCATGTCGATGTCGAACGCGCCGCGCGCGAGATGCCGGACGGCAAGACCATCGCCCACGGCCTGATGCTGCTGGGGCTGGTGCCGGTGCTGCAGCGCCAGATCTTCACGATCGCGCAGCGCGGCAAGGGGCTGAACTACGGCTCGGACCGGGTGCGCTACACCGCGCAGGTGCCGGTCGGCTCCCGGGTGCGCCTGCGCCAGTCGGTGCGCGCGGCCGAGCGGGTGGGCGCGGGCACCCGGCTGACCACCGACTGCGTGCTGGAGCTGGAAGGCAGCGCGCGGCCGGCGGTGGTGGCGGAATTCATCGTGCTGTTCCTGGACGGGTGATCCGCGGCGGCGCGGCCGGGAGTCGCGTCGGTGCGTTTATGAAATCTTTATACCGGCGCCCTCATTCTTGACGGTACTTTTACGCCGACCTCCCTACGCTCACCGCATCGTTCGTAGGAGTTCGTCATGGACTGGGTATTCATCGGTGGGATCGCCGTTTTCTGGGCCGCTGGTGCGGCCCTTGTCGTTGGACTCGACCGTCTGGGGCCTGCCGGCGGCCGGGGGGAACGGCCGTGATCGCCGCCGAAGTGCTCTACGGCGGTGCCGGCCTGGTGGTGGCGCTGCTCTTCGTCTACCTGGTCCGCGCGCTGCTGCGCGCCGAGGAGTTCTGACATGGACGGTTCCGCCTGGACCCTGCTCGTCGTTTTCCTGCTGGCCCTGCTGCTGCTGTCGTGGCCGCTGGCACGCTGGATCACGGCGCTGTGCAACGGCACCCATCCGCGCTGGATGCGTGCCGCCGAATCCGCCGTGCTCCGGCTGGCCGGCGTGGCGCCGGATGCCAACGGCGGCTGGAAGCCCTACGCCCTCGCCTTGCTGGCCTTCAATGCCGTCGGCACCCTGTTCGTCTACGGCGTGCAGCGCCTGCAGGCCGTGCTTCCCCTGAACCCCGACGGCATGGCCGCGGTGCCCCCGGACTCGGCCTTCAACACCGCCGTGAGCTTCGTGGCCAACACCGACTGGCAGGGCTACGGCGGCGAGGCCACCATGGCCCACCTCACGCAGATGGTGGCGCTGGCCGGACAGAACTTCTTCTCGGGCGCGACCGGCATCGCCGTGGTCTTCGCGCTGTTCCGGGGCTTCGCCGCCCGCTCGACGGGAAAGATCGGCAACTTCTGGGCGGACCTGACCCGCATCACGGCCTGGCTGCTGGTGCCCCTGTCCTTCGTGCTGGCCGTGGCCCTGGCGGGCCAAGGCGTCATCCAGAACTTCGGCGCCGCGCGGACGGTGACGACGCTCGAAAGCCAGACCTTCCAGGCCCCGAAACAGGACGGCGCGGGCAAGCCCGTGCTGGATGCCGCCGGCGCCCCGGTGACCGAGCGCAGGACCGCGACCACCCAGGCGCTGCCCATGGGTCCGGTCGCTTCGCAGGAAGCCATCAAGATGCTGGGCACCAACGGCGGCGGCTTCTTCAACGCCAATTCGGCGCATCCCTACGAGAACCCGACGGCCTTCAGCAACCTGCTGGAGATGCTGGCCATCTTCCTGATCCCGGCGGCGCTGTGCTTCGCCTTCGGCCGGGTCATCGGCGACCGGCGCCAGGGCTGGGCGGTGCTGTCCGCCATGACGATCCTCTTCGTGGCCGCCGTGGTCGCGGTCGTCTCCGCGGAGCAGGCAGGCAATCCCGCCCTGGCGCCGCTGGGCGCGGACCAGGCGGGCAGCGCCCTGCAGTCGGGCGGCAACATGGAAGGCAAGGAGGTGCGATTCGGCATCGGCGCCTCCGGCCTCTTCGCCGCCGTGACCACCGCCGCCTCCTGCGGCGCGGTCAACGGCATGCACGACTCGTTCACGCCCCTGGGCGGCATGGTGCCGCTGGTGCTGATGCAGCTCGGCGAGGTGGTGTTCGGCGGCGTCGGCGCCGGCCTCTACGGCATGCTGATCTTCGCCATCCTGGCGGTGTTCATCGCCGGATTGATGATCGGCCGCACGCCGGAATACCTCGGCAAGAAGATCGAGGCCCACGAGATGAAGCTGGCGTCCATCGCGGTCCTCGTGACGCCCCTGCTGGTGCTCGCGGGCACCGCAGTCGCCGTCATGGCCGAGGCGGGCCGCGCCGGCGTCGCCAACCCGGGCGCCCACGGCTTCTCGGAAATCCTCTACGCGCTGACCTCGGCGGCCAACAACAACGGCAGCGCCTTCGCCGGCCTGTCGGCCAACACCCCCTTCTACAACACCCTGCTGGCCGTGGCCATGTGGTTCGGCCGCTTCGGCGTGATCGTGCCGGTGCTGGGCATCGCCGGTGCGCTCGCCTCCAAGCACCGCCTGCCCGCCAACAGCGGAACCATGCCCACGCACGGCCCGCTCTTCGTCATGCTGCTGATCGGCACGGTGCTGCTGGTCGGCCTGCTGAACTACGTGCCCGCACTGGCACTGGGCCCGGTCGTGGAGCACCTGATGCTCCGGACGGGTCGTTGAACGCCACAGGAGAAGAACATGGACCGATCGACCGAACCCCTGGCCGCGCCCGCCGCCGGCACGCGAACGCCGCAGGCGGCCGGGAAGCCCGGACTCGCGGGCAGCGCCCCGATGCTGCCCGCCCTGCGGGATGCCTTCGTCAAGCTGGACCCGCGCGTGCAGTGGCGCAACCCCGTGATGTTCGTCGTCTACGTCGGCAGCATCCTCACCACCTTCCTCTGGATCCACGCCCTGCAGGCGCCGCAAGACCCGGCATCGCCGCCGTGGTTCGTGCTGACGGTGGCCGTCTGGCTCTGGTTCACGGTGCTGTTCGCCAACTTCGCCGAGGCCTTGGCCGAAGGCCGCAGCAAGGCGCAGGCCGCGTCCTTGAAGGGCCTCAAGAAAAGCACCTGGGCGAAGAAGCTCAAGCGCCCCGTCCATGGCGCGGAGTGGGTGCCCGAGCAGGCCGAGAACCTGCGCAAGGGCGACGTGGTCCTCGTCGACGCCACCGACCTGATCCCGCTCGATGGCGAGGTCATCGAGGGCGTGGCCTCGGTGGACGAGAGCGCCATCACCGGCGAATCGGCCCCGGTGGTGCGCGAGTCCGGCGGCGACTTCTCCTCGGTCACCGGGGGCACCCGCGTGCTGTCGGACTGGCTGGTGGTGCGCATCGCCGTCAACCCCGGCGAATCCTTCCTCGACCGCATGATCGGCATGGTCGAAGGCGCCAAGCGCCAGAAGACGCCCAACGAGATCGCGCTGACCATCCTGCTGGTGGCCCTGACCATCGTGTTCCTGGGCGTGACCGCCACGCTGCTGCCCTACTCCATCTTCGGCGTGCGGGCCGCGGGCGCGGGCAACGTGGTCGGACTCACGGCGCTGGTGGCGCTGCTGGTCTGCCTGATCCCGACCACCATCGGCGGGCTGCTCTCGGCCGTGGGCGTGGCGGGCATGAGCCGCATGATGCGCGCCAACGTGATCGCCACCTCCGGCCGCGCGGTGGAGGCCGCGGGCGACGTGGACGTGCTGCTGCTGGACAAGACCGGCACCATCACCCATGGGAATCGGCAGGCCGCATCCATGGTGCCCGCCCCGGGCACGACCGACCGCGCGCTGGCGATCACCGCCAGCCTGGCCTCGGCGGCGGACGAAACCCCGGAAGGCCGCAGCATCGTGGCGCTCGCCTCGCGCCTGGGCTTCCAGGCACCGGCCGTGCCCCCCGGCGCGCAAGCCGTGCCTTTCGCCGCCCAGACCCGCATGAGCGGCATGAACCTGCCGGCCCGGGGCACGGAGCCCGCGCGCACCCTGCGCAAGGGCGCGGTGGACGCCGTGCGGCGCCATGTCGAATCGCTGGGCGGCAGCCTGCCCCAGGAGCTCGCGCGCGCGGCCGACGAAATCGCCCGCCGCGGCGGCACGCCGCTGGCGGTGGCCGACGGCAGGACGGTGGTGGGCATCGTCGAGCTCAAGGACATCGTCAAGGCCGGCATCAAGGAACGCTTCGGCGAGCTGCGCCGCATGGGCATCAAGACGGTGATGATCACCGGGGACAACAGGCTCACCGCCGCGGCCATCGCCGCCGAGGCCGGCGTGGACGACTTTCTCGCCGAGGCGACGCCCGAGGACAAGCTCAAGCTCATCCGCCAGTACCAGGGCGAAGGCCGCCTGGTCGCGATGACCGGCGATGGCACCAACGACGCGCCCGCGCTGGCGCAGGCCGACGTGGCGGTCGCAATGAATTCCGGTACCCAGGCCGCCAAGGAGGCGGCCAACATGGTGGACCTGGACTCCAATCCCACCAAGCTGCTCGAAGTGGTGGAGACCGGCAAGGCGCTGCTGATGACGCGGGGCTCGCTCACCACCTTCTCCATCGCCAACGACCTGGCCAAGTATTTCGCCATCGTTCCGGCGATCTTCGTCTCGACCTATCCGCAGCTCTCGGCGCTCAACGTGATGCGGCTGGGCAGTCCGGCGTCGGCCATCCTGTCGGCGGTGATCTTCAACGCGCTCATCATCGTGGTGCTGATTCCCCTCGCGCTCAAGGGCGTGGCCTACCGGGCCATCGGCGCCGCTGCGCTGCTGCGCCGCAACCTGCTCATCTACGGCCTGGGCGGGCTCATCGTTCCCTTCATCGGCATCAAGGCCATCGACATGGTCCTCGTGGCCCTGGGCCTGGTGTGAGGAGAGTCATCATGGCATCCATCCTTCGTCCCGCACTCGTTCTCTTCGCGGCCCTGACGCTGCTCACCGGCGCGTTCTACCCGTGGGCCGTCACCGGCGCGGCACGGCTGGCCTTCCCCGACGAAGCCGCGGGCAGCCTGGTGCTGCGCGACGGCAGGCCGGTGGGCTCGGCGCTGATCGGCCAGTCCTTCTCCGACCCCGGCCACTTCTGGGGCCGTCCTTCGGCCACGGCGCCCATGCCCTACAACGCCCAGGCCTCCGGCGGCTCCAACCAGGGCCCGCTCAACCCCGCATTGACCGACGCCGTCAAGGGGCGCATCGAGGCGCTGCGGGCGGCCGATCCGGGCAATACCGCGCCAGTGCCGGTAGACTTGGTCACCGCTTCCGGGAGCGGCCTGGACCCGGACATCAGCGCCGCGGCCGCCCGCTACCAGGTCGGCCGCGTCGCCAGGGCCCGCAGGCTGCCCGAGGATGCGGTGCGGGAGCTGGTGGAGCAGCGCACCCGGTACCCCGCCATGGGCTGGTTCGGCGAGGCCCGGGTCAATGTCCTGGGGCTCAATCTGGCGCTCGATACGATGCGATGACCATGGCCCATGCCGCTTTCCTCCATTACGCGCCCGCGCCCGTCGGCATCGCGGCCGAGGCATCCGTCGTCGCCGATGCCCCGACGGCCGGAACGGACCCCCTCGACGCGCGCCGGCCGCCGCGCCGTTGCTGACGCCCCGGGAGTACCGCGACATGCCCATTGCGCTGGTGGTCGAAGACGAAAGCCATATCCGCGGCTTCGTGCGCGCGGCGCTGGAAGCCGAAGGATGGACGGTCTTCGAAGCGGACACCGTGCAACGCGGCACGGTGGAGGCCGCCACGCGGCAGCCCGACCTGCTCGTGCTGGACCTGGGCCTTCCCGACGGCGACGGCTGCGAGGTGATTCGCTCGGTGCGCTCCTGGTCGTCCGTGCCCCTCATCGTGCTCTCCGCCCGCTCGGACGAATCCGAGAAAATCAGGGCCCTGGATGCCGGCGCCAGCGACTATCTGACCAAGCCTTTCGGCGTGGGCGAACTCATGGCCCGCGTGCGGGCCAGCCAGCGCAACCACCGGCGCGCGGGAGACGTTCCGGCAGCGGCGGAGACCGTCGTGCGCGTCGGCGACGTCGAAATCGACCGGGCCGCCCGTCTGGTGCGCAAGGGCGGCGAGGCGGTCCACCTGACGCCGCGCGAGTGGGGCCTGCTGTCGGTCTTGCTGGCCAATGCCGGCCGGGTCCTGACGCACCGCCAGCTGCTGCTTTCGGTGTGGGGCCCGGCCGCCGCCGGCCAAAGCCACTACACCCGGATCTATATGGGCAACCTCCGGCGCAAGCTGGAAACCAATCCCGCGCAGCCCGATTTCCTTCTCACGGAAAACGCGGTGGGCTACCGGCTGGTGCTGGACCGCTAGCCGCGCAAGGCGCTCGTGCCGGATACCGCGGGCCCTGCGGATTGTCTGCGGAAGGTCCGGCTCGCTGCGGGGACCATCCTTCCGCTTCGGGCGAACGGAGCGTGGTGGGGACCGCCGGCTGCGGCGGCTCAACCGTCGCCTTCTTCTTCCATCGCGGGTGCCGGCCTGCGCGGCAGGAGGATCGTGAATTCGGCGCCGCCGCCGACCGCGTCGCCTGCCGCGATGCGGCCTGCGTGGGCCATGACCACCTCGCGGCATATCGCCAGGCCCAGGCCGACCCCCGGCGTCCTGGATTCGGCCTCGCCGCGGGTGAACATGCCGAAGAGGTCCTCCGCCTCCCCCGCCGGCAGGCCGGCGCCATGGTCCCGCACGGAAATCTCCAGCGTCTGCGGCAGGGCCCGGGCACGGATCTCGATGGGCGGCGCCGCATACTTCGCCGCGTTCTCCAGCAGGTTGACCAGCACCCGCTCCATCAGCGTCGCGTCGAACTCCACCAGGGGAAGGTCGCCGGGCACGTCGGTCAGGACCGGGATGCCGCCGAGGGCCGGAGCCGCCGCGCGCAGCGCGGCCCCGACCAGTTCCTCCACCGACTGCCAGTCCGAGCGCGGTTGCACCGCGCCGCTCTGCAGCCGTGCCATGTCCAGCAGGTTGATGACCAGCCCCTGCATCTGGCGGGCCGTCGTTTCGAGCCCCGCCAGGAGGCGGTCGCGGTTCTCCGTCGCCATGGTCGATATGCCGGCCCGCAGGGTTTCGGCCTGGCCCACCAGGGCCGTGAGCGGCGTGCGGATGTCGTGCGACATGGTCGCCAGCAGGGTGTTGCGCAGGCGCTCCGATTCCATCTGGACGACGGCCTTCCGGGCCACATCGACGTAATGCACGCGCTCCAATGCGATGGCGACCTGGTGCGCCAGGGTCTCCAGCAGCTGCTGCTGGCCAGGAATCAGCAGCCAGCGCGCGTGCTCGGGCCTGCAGGCCAGGACGCCACGGATGCGCATGGGCGCGGTCAGGGGCACGTAATGCCAGGCATGCGCCGACAAGGTGGGCGTGGCCAGGCCCGCGGGCTGGCCGTTGCGGTACACCCAGTCGGCCACGCTGGCGTCGACGCCGGGCGGGAGGTCCCGGGCCAGGGGCAGCATGTCGGCCTCGTCCGCGACCAGCACGTGGGCATGGCCGCCGAAGTTGCGATGCACGGCCGCCTCGCCCAGGGACGCGATCTGCCCGGGCAGCAGCGCGGCCGAGAGCTCGCGGGACAACTCGAACAGGCTTTGCGAGCGGGACTCCCGGTCTCTGGCGATGCGCGCCTGGAACTTGAGGCCGGCCGTGAGTTGTCCGATCAGGAGACCCACGCCGAGCATGACGGCGAAGGTCACCAGGTACTGGACGTCCGACACGCTGAACGACAGCCTCGGAGGCACGAAGAAGAAGTCGAAAGCGAGCACGTTCAGCAGGGCGGCCACGGCGGCCGGCCCGCGTCCGAAGCGCAGGGCGACCAGCACGACCGCGACCTGGTAGAGCATCACGATGTTGGCCAGTTCGAAGGCGCCACCGAGCTCCTGCAGCGCCACGGTGAGGCCGACGCTGCCCAGCGCCGCGCAGGCATAGCCCGGCCAGCGGCGCCGGCGCTCCTGCGGCAGCTCTTCCGCCGGCAGGACCGGGCCGATGCGCCGGGTGCTGTCAACCGCGCCGACTTCCAGGAGATCCAGGCCCGCCGCCAGCCTGCCGAGGCGCATCCGCAGGCTGTCGCCGGACAGCCGCGACCACAGGCCGCGCACGCCGGCATGCTGCGCGGCACGGCCCGTCACCAGGGTGCCGAATCCCTGCCGCAGGGCATGCTGGGCCAGCGCCTGCGCCACGTCCGGGCCGGTCAGCACGGCCGTCTCCGCGCCCAGGTCGGCGGCGAGCCGCAGCACCGCCAGCGTGCGGTCGCGCTGCCGGGGGGGCAGGCGCTGCAGCCGCGGCGTCTCCACGTAGACCGCGGCCCAGCGCTGGTTTCGCTGGCCGGCGAGACGCGCGGCGGCGCGCACCGCCTGCTCGGCACCCGCCTGCGGTCCCACGCAGCACAGGACGGCGTCCGAGCCGGCCGCCGCCGTGCCGCCGGTCTGCGGGGTCTCCACGCGCCAGTGGATGCGATCGTCGCCCACGCGCTCGGCCGTCCTGCGCAGGGCGATCTCGCGCAGGGCGATCAGGTTGCCCTTGCGGAAGAAGTTCTGCGCCGCGCGCTCGGCCTGCTGGGGCAGGTAGACCTTGCCCGCCTTCAGGCGGCTCACGAGTTCGTCGGGGGTCACGTCGATCAGCACCAGCTCGTCGGCGCTGTCGAACACGGTATCGGGCACCGTTTCCTGCACCCGGACGCCGGTGATGGCCCCCACCGTGCCGTTGAGGCTTTCGAGATGCTGGACGTTGAGTGCGGTCCACACGTCGATGCCGGCATCGCGGAGTTCCTGCACGTCCTGCCAGCGCTTCTCATGGCGCGAGCCCGGGACGTTGGAATGGGCCAGTTCGTCCACGACGAGCACCGCCGGCCGGCGCGACAGCGCGCCGTCCAGGTCGAATTCCGGGAGCGCCCGGCCGCGGTAAGGGACCTGGCGCAGGGCGAGCTGCTCCAGCCCGCGGGTGAGTTCGGCCGTCTCCGCCCGGCCGTGCGTTTCGGCCACCCCCACGACCACGTCCCGCCCCGCGCGCGTTTCGCGCTGGGCCGCATTCAGCATGGCGAAGGTCTTGCCCACGCCGGCATTCGCGCCGAAGTAGATGCGCAACTTCCCGCGCCGCGCCCGCTCGTCTTCGCGCCGCAGTTGCAGGACGAGCGCGTCCGGGTCGGGCCGGGCCGGTGGCGTACCGGGAGCTGTTTTGTCCATGGATGGATGGAGATTAACGCGTCACGCGCGCGGAAGCGGCAGGATAGCCGGCCATCCAGGGGGCATCCGCTACTTCGCCAACGATCCCATCGAAGCCAGCAGCTTCTCCATCCGCCGCTTGTCCTCCTGCACGAAGGCGGTGGTGGCGGCCGGATCCAGGGGCATGCGCTCGGCGCCCTGCGACAGCAGGAACTGCGCGAAGGCCGGGTCGGCCAGCGTGGCGTCCAGCGCCGCGTGCAGCTTCTCCACGATCGGCGCGGGCGTGCCGCGCGGCGCGGCCAGGGTGTACCAGGTGGAGGATTCGGCCCCGGGCACGCCCGCCTCGGCCATGGTGGGCACCTCGGGCAGCAGTTCCGACCGCCGCTTCGACGCGTAGGCCAGCGCCGCCAGCTTCCCGTCCCTCACGAAGGGCAGCACCCCGCCCAGGTTGAGCATGCCCAGCTGCACCTGCCCGCCGACCACGTCCTTGAGCGCCGGCGCCGCGCCGGGATACGGCACGTGGGTCATCGGGATGCCGGCGCGCTGCTGGAACGCCACGCCGCCGAGGTGGGTGGCGCCGCCCGCGCCGGCGGAGGCGTAGTTGAGCGTGCCGGGCGCGCGCTGCGCCAGCGCCCGCAGGTCGGCCACGGTCTTCACGCCCAGCGACGGATGGGCGACGAGCACGTTGGGCTGGTTCGCGACGACGCCGACGAACGAAAAATCGGCCACGCCGTCGTAGGCGATCTTCTGCATCAGCGGCGTGACCACGTGGCCGGCCGAGGTGCCGATGAGCAGCGTGTATCCGTCGGGCCGGGCGCGGGCCACGAAGCCGGTGCCGATGGTGGCCGCGCCGCCGGCCTTGTTGTCGACGATGACGGTCTGCCGCAGCCGCGTCTCCAGCTGCCGCGCCAGCGCGCGGGCCAGGGCGTCGGCCGGGCCGCCCGCCGCGTAGGGGTTGACGAGGGTGATGGGGCCGGCGGCCGGCCAGGCGGGCTGCGCCCGGGCGCCGGGCGCGGCCAGGCCGAGGACGCAGGCGGCGGCCAGCGCGGCGGCCGCGCGGCGGCGGAGGGACAGTCGGGGGGGGCGATGCGGCATGGCGTGTCTCCGTGTTCGATTCGGTTGGCTCTTCGATGGGTCCGTCCGGGTTCCGGCCGGCCTCGGCGCTTCAGCCGGCCGAGCCTTCGCCGCCCGGCGGCTTCTGCAGCATCGGCTTGTGGAAGATCTCGCCCAGGCCGGCGTAGAACGGCCCGCCCAGGCGCGCCAGCGGGCGCATCTTCGCGGCGTCGACCCGGCGGCCGTCGTAGACCGCGTCCGAGAGGTGGAAGGCGACCACCTCGCCGATGTAGAGCGTGTTGACCCCGCGCCCCAGCGTCACCGCCCGGTCGAGCCGGCACTCCATCTGCACCGGCGACGAGGCGATGCGCGGCGCCCGCACATGGCGGCTGGGCAGCAGCGGCAGGCCCAGCGCCTCGGCCTCGCTGACCTCGGGCGGGTACTCCCAGGCGCTGCGGTGCAGCAGGTCCATCGTCGCCTCGGTCGCGACGTTGACGACGAACTCCCCGCTCTCCAGGATGTTGCGCGCGGTGTCCTTGACCGCGCCGTCCCCGGCGCGCAGGGCGATGTTGACCGCCAGCATCGGCGGGCTGGTCGCCACGTAGTTGTAGGAGCTGAACGGCGCGGCGTTGACCCGGCCGGCGGCGTCCACGGTGGTGATCCAGGCGACCGGGCGCGGCACCACGCAGCCGACCAGCAGGCGGTAGGCCGTCTCGGTGTCGAGCGCGTCGCGGTCGACGCAGGTGAAGACGGGGGCGGACGGGGCGGTATCGGGCATGGCGGTCAGTCCGTCAGCTTGAGGTTGGCCGCCCGCACGACCCTGCCCCATTTCTCGCGCTCGCGGCGCACGAAGTCGGCGGTCTCGCGCGGGGTCATCTTGACGGGGACCAGGCCCTGCCCGTCGAACTGGCCCAGCACGGTGGCGTCGTCCATGGCGGCCACCAGCGCCGCGTTGAGGCGGGCGACGATCGGCTCGGGCGTCCCGGCGGGCGCGATCAGCACGTTCCAGATGGTGGCGTCGAAGCCGGCGATGCCGCCCTCGGCCACCGTCGGCACCTGGGGCAGCTGCGCGAAGCGCCTGGCGCTGGTGACGGCCAGCAGCCGCAGGTTGGCGTTCTTCGCCTGGGCCACCGCGCCGGAGCCGGTCAGCACGCCCACGTCCACCTGCCCGCCCAGCACGTCGGTGACCAGCGGCGCGTCGCCCCGGTAGGGGATGTGCGTGCCGTCCATGCCGGTGACGCTCTTCAGGTACTCGTAGGCCAGGTGGCCGGGCGAGCCGTTGCCCGAGGTGCCGTAGGAGATCCTGCCCGGGTTGGCCTTGGCGTAGGCGACCAGGTCCTGGATGCTGCGCACCGCCAGCCCCGCCCGCACCCCGATCGCCAGGCCGAGCGAGCCCATGTGGCCGACACACACCAGGTCCTTCTCCGCGTCGTAGGGCAGCTTGCGGCCCAGCAGTTCGAGCGTGACCATCGAGCCCACGCCGCCGACGCCCAGGGTGTAGCCGTCGGGCGCGGACTTGGCCACCGCGTCGGTGCCGATGGCGCCGGCCGCGCCGGCCCGGTTGTCCACCACCACCGGCTGGCTGCCCAGGCGCGACTGCATCGCCATGCCGAGCACCCGGCCGGCCACGTCGGTGGAGCCGCCGGGCGGGAACGGCACCACCAGCTTGACGGCCCGCGCGGGATAGGCCGGCTGGGCCCGGACGAGCGGCGGCAGGCCGAGCGCCGCCAGCGCCCCGGCGCCCAGCAGCAGGCGGCGGCGCGAGACGGCGGCGAACGGGACGGACGGGGCGGAATCGGAGCGGAGGGGGTGTTGCATGGCGGGCGGGGTCGGAGGGGTCGGAAGGACGCGCGCGGCCGGAGCCGGAGGCGCGGAGGGGGCGGCCGAGCGGTCGCGGGGCGGCGCGGCTCAGCCGGAATGGCGCCGCAGGAACGCCAGCACCGTGCGGTTGAAGCATTCCGGCTGCTCCCAGTTGGGCGCGTGCGCGGCCTCGGGCACCACCACGGTCTCGGCCTGCGGGAGGTGCGCGGACTGCATGCGCAGCAGCGCCGGCGGGGTGTAGAGGTCGCCGTCGCCGGTCATCAGCAGCACCGGGTGGCGGATGCTCTCCACCCGCGCCCAGGTCATCGGCACCGGCCGCAGCGGATCGATCCGCGGGCCGACCCGCGCCTGGCGCGACAGCGCGACCCAGGCCCGCGTGCCGGCGGGATCGCCGGCGCGGTAGGACGGATGCAGCTCGCGCACCTCCACCGGCAGCGCGTTGAATTCCTTGGGGCGCAGGCGCTCGTTGGCCTCGGCGTACTCGCGCTCGGAGTCGTCGATGCCGAGATAGGACGAGGCGATCGTCAGGCTGCGCAGCTTCCGCGGCGCGGCCAGCGCGAAGTCCAGCGCGTAGAAGGCGCCGAGCGCCAGCGCCACCAGGTGCGCCGGCTGCCGGACGCCCAGGTGGTCGAGCAGCCGCTCCAGGTCCTCGCAGGCCACGCCCGGGTCCTGCGGGCTGCCGCCCTCGGAGCGGAAGCAGCCCCGCCGCGAGTAGCCGATGGCGCGGAAGCCCGCCGCGGCGAAGGCCGGCTGCTGGTAGCCCCAGCCGGCGCCGCTCTGGCTGCCGGAGTGCAGGAAGACCACCGGCGGTCCGTCGCCGCCGGTGTCCCAGTACCAGAGGCGCGCGCCGCCGCCCACGTCCACCCAGCCCTCGCGGGCCGGCGCCTGCGCGGGCAGCGGCACCGGCGTCCAGGCCGGCCCCCTGCCGGGCACGCCCGCCCCGGCGGCGGGACCGGGCGCGGCGGCGGGTGCGGGGCCGGCAGCCGGCGCGGCGGCGGCCGGACGCGGCAGGGCCGCGGCGCAGCCGGTCAGCGCGGCGGCCGCGAAGAGGCTGCGGCGGACGGGGGAATGTCGCGGGGTCATCGTGTCGTCTCCTCTGTGTGCGTGTCGTGCGTCCGGCCCGACCCGTGCGGACCGGGCCGGGAAGCCGCGCCCGCCCTTCTCAGGCCGGCAGCTCCAGCACCGCCTTGGCCAGGATGTTTCGCTGGATCTCGTTGCTGCCGGCGAAGATCTTGGCGCCCAGCGCATTGAAGAGCGGCGCCGCCAGGTGCAGGTCGACCTCGTCGGTGACGGCGCGGTCGCGCATGCCGCCGTACTCGGCGCCGGCCTCGATCAGCAGCAGCGCCAGGCGCTCGTAGGTCTCGGTGGACCAGATCTTGAGCATCGAGATCGCGGGCGGCATCGGCTCGCCGCGCTTGGCGATCTCGGCGAAGCCGGCGTAGGCCGCGCCCAGGTCCAGGGTGTCGAGCTGCAGCTCGGCGAAGCGCGCGGCGAAGGCGGCGTCCGCGAACAGGCCGCGCTGGCGGGCGAGCTGCTCGACCGCGTGCAGCGTGTGCTGCGCATGGCGCGGGCTGCCGGTGAACAGGCGCTCGAAGCCCAGCAGCGCCTTGGCCACCGTCCAGCCCTGGTGGAGGCCGCCCACCAGGTTCTCGCGCGGCACCCGCACGTCGTCGAAGAAGACCTCGCAGAACTCCTCCTCGTCGGCGATGTTGCGGATCGGCCGCACGGTGATGCCGGGCGTCTTCAGGTCCACCAGCAGGAAGCTGATGCCGGCCTGCTTCTTCACCGTCTTGTCGGTGCGCACCAGCATGAACATGTGGGTGCCGTCGGCGCCCCAGGTGGTCCAGGTCTTCTGGCCGTTGACCACGAAGTGGTCGCCGTCGAGCACCGCCTCGGTCCGCACCGCGGCCAGGTCGGAACCGGCGTTCGGCTCCGAATAGCCCTGGGTCCAGACGTGCTCGCCGGAGAGCACTCGCGGCAGGAAGCGGGCGCGCTGCTCCTCGGTGCCGAAGCGCATCAGGATCGGGCCGATCATCACCAGCCCCTGGTCCGGCGGGCGGGCCACGCCCCAGGCCTCGGACTCCTCGATGTAGGCGATGAGCTTGTCGGCCGGCAGCCCCAGGCCGCCGTGCTCGCGCGGCCAGGCGGGGGCCAGCCATCCCAGGCGCGAGAGCGTCATGTACCAGTCGCGGGACTGGGCCCAGGTCTGGCGGTACGGCAGGTGGCGCCGCGCCTCGGGATAGTGGCGGGCGAACAGGGCGCGCACCATGCGGCGGAAATCCGCCTCGGGCATGGCGTCCCAGTCGGCATCGGTCGGGAAGCGGTCGCCCTCGCAGGGCCGCGCGTCGTCGTGGTCCGCGTCGGTCGCGGGCGCCGCGCCGGCGCCGAAGCGGCGGCGGTGCGCGGCCGCGTTGCCGAGCCGGGCCGACAGCGCCATGGCGCGCCGGAAGTACAGGCCGATGTCGTGCTCGAAGGTGGTGCCGATGGCGCCGTGCAGCTGGATCGCCGAACGGCACAT
>JAKOND010000237.1 GCA_022702125.1 Burkholderiaceae bacterium | reverse complement strand
CGTCCTGGATGGCGGCCCGCGTGTAGCCGGTGATGCGCTCGACGCTGGGGTTCCAGTCGAGGCAGCGGCCGTGCTCGTCCAGGCGCACCAGCGCGTAGTCGTTCAGGCCGGTGACGATGGTGTGGATCCAGGCCTGGCTCTGCCGGAGCTCCCGCTCGCGGCGCACCGCCTCCGTCGCGTCGCCGAGCACGACCATGAGGCGTTCCGCGTCGAGCTTGAGCAGGCTCAGCGACAGCACCTGGGTGTTCCGGCGGCCGGTGCGGCCGGCATCGACGTGCAGGTGCATCGCGTCGCAGATGGTGCCGCTGGGCGCGGTGAAATCCCGGGCGCGGTGGCGCAGGTCGGGCGCCACGTTCTCCAGCGCGTCGAACAGGTTGGCCAGGCCGCCGTCGCGCGACAGGGGCATCAGCAGCTGGGCGCAGAGCGGATTGACCATCACGATCTCGCCGTCGGCGCGGATCTGGGCCAGCCCGATGGGGGCGATATAGAGGAACTGGAGCAGCGCCTCGTAGTCATCCTGGTCGGTGAGCGACATCGCGGGAACGGTCACGCCGTGCGTCGGACGAGCACGTACCGGTGCGGTGCCCCCGCTGCGGCCAGCAGGCGCAGCCGGACCTTGACCGGGCGCATGCGCAGGGTGAGCACGTAGTCGATGGTGTCGTCGAGCGCGCTGCCGTCGGCGGCCGCGTCCTCGAAGCGCTGCGCCACCAGGTAGTTGTTCATGCAGGGCGCGACCACGGTGAAGAGCGGCTGGCCGACCACGCGCGAGGTGGACAGGCCGGCGGCTTTGGATTCGAAGGCGTTGTAGCGCCGGACGACTCCTTCGGCGTCGAAGCCGATGACGCCGAAGTCGAGGCTGTCGAGCTCGGCGTCGGACAGGGAAGCGAGGGTGCTCAGGAGACTAGGCTCGTCGAAAGCCGGCGGTTGGGTGGTGATCACGGGAATGTTCGTGCAAGGAGTGGCCCGGACGCCGCCCGTCGGCGAAGCCGCGGGCGAAGCCGTCCGGTGGGTCGGCGTTTCGTGTCACTTTAACCTTAGCTGAATGGTTTGCAACAAAGAAATACACATTTTCGGCGCCCCGGGCACGTTTCGGGAGCGGCCTTCGGGCCCTGCCGCTCCGCGACCGCTCACGCCAGCAGGTCGCGCAGGCTGCGCGCGATGACTTTCGTGGCGCGGCGCAGGTCGTCGAGCCGCAGGCGCTCGTCGGCGCGCTTGGCGTGGGATTCCAGCACGGTGCGCGGGCCGGCACCGTAGATCACGCCGGGGATGCCGGCCTCGGCGTAGAGGCGCACGTCGGTGTAGAGCGGGGTGCCCATCGCCGGCGCCGCCGTGCCGAACACCTGCGCGCTGTGCGCCTGGAGGGCCTCGACCAGCGGCCGGTTGCCGGGCAGCGGACGCATCGCGTTCGCGAGCAGCAGGCGGCGGATGTCCACCGCGATGCCGGGCAGCGGGGCGGCGGCGTCGGCGATGGTCCGGCGGATCGCGGCCTCGACCTCGGCCGGGTTTTCCTCGGGGATCATGCGGCGGTCGAGCTTGAAGCTCACCTTGCCGGGCACGACGTTGGTGTTGGTGCCGCCCTCGATCCGGCCGACGTTGAGGTAGGGATGGGTGATGCCGGCAACGTCCGAGCGCACCTGCCGGTAGCCCGCGTTGAGCGCGTAGAGCGCGTTCAGGATCGCGACCGCGCCCTGCAGCGCATCGACGCCGGTGTCGGGGATGGCGGCATGGGCCTGCTTGCCGTGCACGGTGACCTCCATCTGCAGGCAGCCGTTGTGGGCGGTGACCACCTCGTAGGAGAAGCCGGCGGCGATGAGCAGGTCGGGCTTGGTCAGGCCCTGGCGCAGCAGCCAGCCGGGGCCGAGTTCGCCGCCGAATTCCTCGTCGTAGGTGAAATGCAGCTCCACCGCGCCGCGCAGCGGGGCGCCCAGCGATTCCAGCGCCCGCACCGCGAAGGCGAAGCTGGCGAAGTCGCTCTTGCTGACGGCGGTGGCGCGGCCGTACATCGCGCCGTCCTCGATCTCCGCGCCGTAGGGGTCGCGCGTCCAGCCTTCGCCGGGCGGCACCACGTCGCCGTGGGCGTTGAGCGCCACGGTGCGGCCGCCCGCGCCGTAGCGGCGGCGCACGATCAGGTTGGTGATCGACTCCATGCCGTAGGCGCGCACCTCGGCCTCGGGCACCGGATGGCGCTCGGCCTCGAAGCCGAAGCCCTGCAGCAGCTCGGCGGTGCGCTCGGCGTGCGGCGCGTTGTTGCCGGGCGGGGTGTCGGTGGGCACCTGCACCAGGGCCTGCAGGAAGCGCACCTCCTCGTCGAAGTGGGCGTCGATCCAGGCGTCGAGGCGCTGGTGGTCGGGAGAGTTCGCGGAATCGGTCATGGGGGTCGCGGTGGGCGAAAGATAGGAAGGAAAAACAGGCGTCAGCCAAGGCGGGATGCTGGCATGGCGCTATTTTTTCGGTAGCGGAATGCGGTTCCGGCAGCCGGGGGTCAGCCCGCGCTCGCGGGGTCGGCGGCCAGCCGGTCGAGCAGGTGCGCGAAGGCGCGCACCGCCAGGTCCATGTCGTCGCTGGTGGTGCTCTCCAGCGGGTTGTGGCTGATGCCGGCATTCTCGCCGCGCACGAAGAGCATCGCCTGGGGCATCACCTCGTGCAGCTTCATCGCGTCGTGGCCGGCGCCGCTGGGCATGCGGTGCACCGGCAGGCCCAGGGACTCGACCGCGTCCTCCCAGCGGCGCTGCCAGGCGGGCGCGCTCGGCGCGGCGGCGGCGCGCATCGCTTCCTCCAGGCGCCAGTGCAGGCCGCGGCGCCCGGCGATGGCCGCGAGCTCGGCCTGCACGTCGGCCACCAGCGCGTCGCGCTGGGGATCGGTCGGCGCGCGCAGGTCCAGGCTGAACAGGCAGTTGCCGGGCACCACGTTGATCGATCCGGACGGGACCTGCAGCATGCCCATGGTGCCGACCGAGTCGCCGTCCTGCGCGGCGCGGCGCTCCACGTAGAGCGCGAGTTCGGCGGTGGCGGTGGCGGCGTCGCGGCGTCGGTCCATCGGCGTGGTGCCGGCGTGGCTGGCCATGCCGACGAATTCGCCGACGAAGCGCACGCCGCCGTTGATCGAGCTGACCACGCCCAGCGGCAGGTCGAGTTCGCTCAGCACCGGGCCCTGCTCGATGTGCACCTCGACGAAGCCGAGGTAGCGCGACGGGTCGCGGCGGATGGCCGGGATGGCGTCGATGTCCAGCCCGGCGTGCCGCATCGCCGCGCGCATCGTGACGCCGTCGGCGTCCTGCTGGTCCAGCCATTCGGGGCGGAAGTCGCCGATCAGCGCGCCCGAGCCGAGGAAGGTGGCCTTGTAGCGCTGGCCTTCCTCTTCCGCGAAGCCGACCAGCTCGATGGCGAAGGGCAGCCGCCGGCCCTGGCGGTGCAGGGCCCGCACGCAGGCCAGCGGCACCACGATGCCGAGGCGGCCATCGTACTTGCCGCCGTTGCGCACCGTGTCGTAGTGCGATCCGGTCATCAGCGTCTTCGCGCCGGGGCCGGCGGCCGGGTCGGCCTCGTAGCGGCCGACGACGTTGCCCACCGCGTCGATGCCGACATGGTCGAAGCCGGCCTCGCGCATCCAGCCCGCGATGTGGTCGGCGCAGGCGCGGTGGGCGTCGGTCAGGTAGGTGACGGTGAGCTGGCCCAGCTCGGCGAAGCCCGGGTCGCTGTGGCGGGCGAGTTCCTCTTGCCAGTCCCAGACGGCGTTGCCGTCGGTGGGCACGGCGCCGAACTTGTCGGCCAGCCGGATCTCGGCGATGCGGTGGATGTTGCGCAGCGCCTCGGCGCGCTCGTAGTCCGGATGGTTGCGCAGGCGGCGGGCGAAGGTCTCGATGATCTGCGCCTTGCCGAGCCCCGTGCCGCGCGGGCCGCGCACCGCCAGCACGAAGGGGAAGCCGAAGCGCGCGTTGTAGGCGGCGTTGAGCTCCTGGATGCGCGCGAATTCCTCGGGCGTGCAGGCGGTGAGGCCGGCGGTCCGCTGCTCGTGGGTGGATTCCGAGGTCAGCGTCCGGGCGACCATCGCCTTGCCGGCGAGTTCCGGGTGGGCGCGGATCAGGCCGAGCTGGGCCTCGGCCGGCGCCTCGGCCACGACGCGGGCCAGCGCATGCTTGAGGTGGGCCAGCGACCGGAAGGGCGCGGACGCGGCCGCGGCCCGTTCCGCGATCCAGGGCGAGTGCTCGTAGAGGCCGTCGAGCAGCGCGGCGGCTTCGGCGGGCGTGGCGGCGTTGAGCCGGTCCAGGGTGAGGGCGGTCATGGCTGGGTGTCTCCGGTGTCTCGGGATGTCGGGGCGCCTGGGGTCGCTTCGGCGTACGGGTGGACCCGCTGCCAGTGGCGCGCGATGTCGATGCGGCGGCACACCCACACGTCCGGGTGCCGCGCCACGTGGTCCATGAATTTCTGCAGCGCGACGATGCGGCCGGGGCGGCCCAGCAGGCGGCAGTGCATGCCGATGCTCAGCATCTTCGGGCGGTCGAGGCCGGCGGGGTCGCCCTCGGCGTAGAGCGCGTCGAAGCTGTCGCGCAGGTAGGTGAGGAAGTCCTCGGCCTGGCCGAAGCCCTGCGGCAGCGCGAAGCGCATGTCGTTGGTGTCGAGCGTGTAGGGCACCACCAGGCGCGGCACCACCGTGCCGTCGGTGCGCGCGACCCGCATCCAGAACGGCAGGTCGTCGCCGTAGTAGTCGCTGTCGTAGGCCAGGCCGCCGTCGTCGGCCACCAGCCGGCGGGTGCGCGGGCTGTCGCGTCCGGTGTACCAGCCCACGCCGTGGATCGCGTCCGGATCGGTGCGGCGCTGGCCGGTCAGGCGCTCGATGGCGTCGAGGCCGCGGCGCATGTGCGCGCGCTCGGTGGCCTCGTCCACGTCCTGGTAGTGGATCCAGCGCCAGCCGTGGCAGGCGATCTCGTCGCCGCGCCCGGCGAAGGCCCGGGCGATTTCCGGATGCCGCTCCAGCGCCATGCCGACGCCGAAGACGGTCAGCGGCCAGCCGTGGCGCTCGAACTCGCGCAGGATGCGCCAGACGCCCGCGCGCGCGCCGTACTCGTAGATGCCCTCCATGCTCAGGTGCCGGTCGGGGAAGCTCGGCGGGTTGGCCATCTCGGAGAGGAACTGCTCCGAGCCCGGGTCGCCGTGCAGCGTGGCGTTCTCGCCGCCTTCCTCGTAGTTCAGGACGAACTGCACCGCGATGCGGGCGCCGCCGGGCCAGCGGGCATGCGGCGGGTTGCGGCCGTAGCCGACGAGGTCGCGCGGATAGGGCAGGGTGGTGTCGTAGACGGTCATGGGCGGTCGGGACGGGAAGGGGGCCGGTCGGCGGGCAGGACGGGGGAGTGCGGGACGGGTGGAGGCGGCAGGACGGCGAAGGATCAGGACAGCGCCATCGCGATGTCGCTGGTGGGCAGCTTGCGGTCGAACACCAGGCTGGCCTCGACGTGCTCCAGGTGCTCGGACATCAGCCGCACCGCCAGGTCGGCGTCGCGCGCGGCCAGGGCCTTGACGATCTCGGCATGCTCCTCGTAGGAATGGGCGGCGGCGGAGGACGACTGGTACATCAGCGTGATGAGGGCGCAGCGCGAGAGCAGGTCCACCAGCAGCTGGGCCAGCACGTGGTTGCCCATCAGCTCGGCCATGCGGACGTGGAAGTCGCCCAGCAGCTCGGTGCGGCCGGGCACGTCGCCGCGCTCGACGGCGGCCTTCTCCAGGGCGACGTGGGCGCGCAGGGCCTTGATCCGCGCCGGCGTGGCGATGCGCACGAACTCGCGCGTCATGCCCGTCTCCAGCATGCGGCGCACCGCGAACACCTGGCGCGCCTCCTCGGCCGAGGGCGCGGCCACGAAGGCGCCGCGCGCCGGCTCCAGCGTGATCAGCCGGTTCTGCGACAGCTGGAACAGCGCCTGGCGCACCAGCGTGCGCGAGACGCCGAAGTGGTCCGCCAGCTTCTGCTCGGCCAGCTTGGAGCCCGGGTGCAACCGGTGCTCGACGATGGCGCGGGTCAGCGCCTCGACGATGGCCCCGGTGGAACTGGAGGCCGTGCCGGCGGTTGGCGGGGAGAGCGGATCCATGGGCATGATGATAGGTACGATTGCGAAAAGTGTATACACTTTTGGTAGACCAAATGGTATCGGAATCCTGTCGCAAACCCTGTGCCAGCCCGCGCCGGCACAGGGCTTGCAGGAGGCCGGTCCCCCTCCCAGTCCCTCTCCGACCCATCCCATCCGACCGCAGGAGTTCTCCCATGGGCCTCAGCACCCACGTCCTCGACACCATGCACGGCCGCCCGGCCGCGGGCATGCGCGTCGCCCTCTACACCACCGCCGACGGCGGCGAATCCGCCGCGCTGGTGCGCGAATACGTCCTCAACCGCGACGGCCGGACCGACGGCGGTCCGCTTTTCGGCGACGGCGACCTGCGCGCCGGCACCTACCGGCTGGTGTTCGACGTGCAGGGCTATTTCGCGGACCAGGGCGTGGCGCTGCCCGAGCCCCGCTTCCTGGCCAAGGTGCGGCTCGACTTCGGCGTGGCCGATCCCGCGCAGCACTACCATGTGCCGCTGCTGGTCAGCCCCTGGAGCTATTCCACCTACCGCGGCTCCTGAGGCCGGTCCGGGGCGCGCCGGTCGCCGGTACGGGCCTTCCCGCTACCGCTGCCCCTCGGTGAGCGTGTCGAGCTGGAACCTGCCGCTCTTGTCCCAGAGCCAGGTGTCGGTGTAGACCACGCCGCCCATGCGCGCCGGCGCGGGGAAGGGCGAGGCGGCACGGACCGTGCGTTCGATCTCGGCCATGACCCGGGGCACGTGGCGCGGCGCGCGCATCCACTCCAGGCGCGTGACGCGGCCCCCGGCGTCGAGGTGGACCTGCAGCACGCCGACCGCCTGGATCAGCGGCGGCAGCTTGCCCTGGTAGATGCGGTCGGCGTTCAGGCCGTACAGGTGCGAGGCGCCGTCCTGGCGGTAGGCGCGCGGGGTGGTCGCCGCCGACACCCGCGCCGAGCCGGCGGCGGCGGGCAGCGGGCCGATGACCCGCTCCTGCGCGGTCTCGGGCGTCGGCGTGGCGGGGCGCGGGGGCTCGCCGCAGGCCGCCAGCAGCGCCGCGCCCGCCAGCAGGCAGGCCCATCGCGTCCGGAAGGCTGCGGAAGAACGAACGGAAGGCGGGATGGAGAAGAACCGAACGATGCGCGAAGGAGCCATGGCGTGATCCTGTTGGACAGATTTCTCGGCCGGCTGGCGCAGTCACCGGCGGTGTGGGTCGCGGTGCAGTCTACCCAGGGCTCGGTGCCCCGGGAGACGGGCACCTGGATGGCCGTGTTCGCCGACGGGGAGGTGGGCACCATCGGCGGCGGGCGGCTGGAATTCGACGCCATCGCCGAGGCGCGCGCCCTGCTCGGCGCGGGCCGGCGCGGCGACGGCCCGGCGAGCCGCCGCTACCCGCTCGGCCCCGGCCTGGGACAGTGCTGCGGCGGGGTGGTGCGCCTGGGTTTCGAGCGGGTCGACGCGGCCGACATCCCGCGCCTGCGGAGCCGGCTGCGCGCCGGCCGCCATCCGCTGGCGCTGTTTGGCGGCGGGCATGTGGGCACCGCGCTGGTGCGCGTGCTGGCGCCGCTGCCTTTCGCGCTGACCTGGATCGACAGCCGCGACGGCATCTTCCCGCCGGACGTGGACGAATCGGTGGCCTGCGAGCATTCCGATCCGGTGCACGGCGCGGTGCCGTCGCTGGCGCCCGGGTCGCGCGTCCTGGTCATGAGCTTCAGCCATGCGGAGGACCTGGACATCGTCGCCGCCTGCCTCGCGCGCCAGCGCGAACGGGCCGACTTGCCCTATGTCGGCCTGATCGGCAGCCGCACCAAATGGGCGACCTTCCGCCACCGGCTGGAAGCGCGCGGCTTCGGCGCCGCCGAACTCGACCGCGTCACCTGCCCGATCGGCGTGCCCGGCATCGCCGGCAAGGAGCCGGAGGTGATCGCGGTGGCGGTCGCGGCACAGTTATTGCAGTCGGTCTCGGCGTCCGGTCAGGGTTGATCCGAGGTCCGCGGGCAGGCCGAATCCGGCCCGCAGGCCCGGGAATTGCATACACTCCGGTACACAGGTCGCAGCGGAGCAGGGGGCGAGGGTCGTGATCGACACCCTCCAGGTTCGCGGCCAATTGCTGCTCAGAGCGCCCGCAGTGGTGAGCAGGACGCCACACACAACACGGCGGCGCCCTGCGCGTCGCGCATCCGAGATATGGAAAGCTACCTTCTCGACTGGGCCAACCTGCTGCTGCGCTGGGTCCATGTCATCACCGCCATCGCCTGGGTCGGCTCGTCGTTCTACTTCGTCTTCCTGGACAGCAGCCTCACGCCGCCCGAGGACCCGGAGCTGCGCCGCCAGGGCGCCACCGGCGAGCTGTGGGCGGTGCACGGCGGCGGGTTCTACCACCCGGTCAAGTTCGCGGTCTCGCCGCCGCAGTTGCCCAAGCACCTGCACTGGTTCTTCTGGGAGAGCTACAGCACCTGGATCACCGGGTTCTCGCTCTTCACCGTGTCCTACCTGTGGAACGCCAGCACCTACCTGATCGACAAGTCGCTGATGGACTGGCAGCCCGGCGCCGCCATCGGCGTGGCGGTGTCCTTCCTGGCGGTGTTCTGGGTGCTCTACGACGCGATCTGCCAGGTCTTCGGCCACCGCAGGAACGGCGACCGCACCGTCGGCCTGCTGGTGGCGGTGCTGGTGTGCTTCGCCTCCTGGCTGGCCTGCCACTGGTTCGCCGGACGCGCCGCCTTCCTGCTGGTGGGCGCGATGCTGGCCACCAGCATGAGCGCCAACGTCTTCTTCTGGATCATCCCGGGCCAGAAGAAAGTGATCGCCTCCATCAAGGCCGGCCAGCCGGTGGACCCGGTCCACGGCAAGCGCGGCAAGCAGCGCAGCGTGCACAACACCTACTTCACGCTGCCGGTGCTCTTCGCGATGCTGTCCAACCACTACAGCTTCACCTACAGCCATCCGCGGAACTGGGCGGTGCTGATCCTGATGATGTTCGCCGGGGCGGCGATCCGGCAGTTCTTCGTGATGCGCCACGGCTGGAAGCTGGGCCGCAACCGCCATCCGCTGCCGTACGCGCTGGTGGGCGTGGCCGTCATCGCCGCCACCGTCGTGTGGCTTCGGCCGGCGCCTTCCGCTAGCAATAGCGTAGCTGCGAACCCAGGCAGCGCGCCGGCTGCGCCGGTATCCTATGCCGAGGTGCAGAAGGTGCTGGAGCAGCGCTGCTACATGTGCCACGGCGCGGCGATGCAGATGAAGAACGTCCGGCTCGACAGCCCCGCCGAAGCCAAGCGCCACGCCCAGGCCGTCTACCAGCAGGCGGTGGTCACCAAGGTGATGCCGCTCAACAACGCCACCGGCATCACCGAGGCCGAGCGGGCGCTGATCGGCCGCTGGTTCCAGGCCGGCGCGAAGGCGGAGTAGGCAGGATGGCGCGTCGGTGATGCCGCCGGATGTCCCCGAGCCCGGGCACGGCGGCCCGGGCGCTTCCGCCGTGCTCGCGTCCCGCGCCTCGGTGCGCCGTTTCCTCGACCGGCCGGTGACCGACGCGCTGCTGCGCCGGCTGCTGGTGGCGGCCCGGGCGGCGCCCAGCGCGGCCAACCTGCAGCCCGGCGAATTCGTCCAGGCGACGGGCGACGCGCGCGCGCGGCTGTCGGACGCGCTGGTCGCCGCCTACGAATCCGGCCGCCCGGCGCGCGAGGACTACGCCTATTTCCCCGACCCGATGCCGCAGGCGCTGCGCCGCCGGCAGGTCGCGGCGGCGCGGGCGCTGTACGGCGCGCTCGGCATCGCGCGGGACGACGCCGCGGGCCGCGCCGCGCAGTTCGGCCGCAACTACCGCTTCTTCGACGCGCCCGTCGCGCTGGTCGTCACCCTCGACCGCCGGCTGGGCGCCGGCTGCTACCTCGACCTGGGCATGTGCCTGCACGGCCTGATGATGGCGGCCGCCGCCGAGGGCCTCGGCAGCTGCGCGATCGGCGCGCTGGCCTCGTACCCCGACGTGGTGCGCGAGACCCTGGGCCTGGAAGACGACCGCCTCGTCATCTGCGGCATGGCCCTGGGCTGGCCCGACCCGGCGGCCCCGGAGAACGCGGTGCGCACCGAACGCCGGCCGCTGGACGATTTCTTCACCGTCGTGCGCTGACCGGGCCCGGCCCGCCGGGCGCCCGGACCGCCGCCCGCGCCGGGCGTCTCCGCCTCAACTCTCCATCAACCGGCTGACCAGGTCCGCCGACGAGGCCGCCCCGTACTTGCGCATCAGCCGCGCCCGGTGCACCTCGACCGTGCGGTGGCTGATGCCGAGCGCGCGGCCGATCTCCTTGGACGTCATGCCGCCGGCCGTCAGGTGCGCCGCCACCTCGCGCTCGCGCGGGGTCAGGCCGGCGCGCACCGGGCGGCGGGCGCTCAGGTCCTCGAAGGTCCAGATGCCCGGGCCGTGCGGCGCGGCGCGGTCCAGGGCGCGGCCGGTCACGTGGCACCAGAACACCTCGCCCTGCCGCCGGCCGTCGAGCCGGCGCATCACCCGCTCGTCCGAGGAGCGGCCCTCGGCGTTCATGATCGGCCCGATGCGCGCGCCGGCGCGCTCGTACTCGTCGGCGCTGGGGTAGAGCAGCCGGAACGACTGCCCCACCAGCCGGTCGCGGGTGGTGCCGAACATCTCGCACAGCCGCTGGTTGCAATCGACCATCGCGCGGTCGCGCGACAGCGCCATGCCGACCGGCGCCAGGTCGAAGGCGAGGCGGTAGTCGAAGCCGTTGCCGGCCGGGTCGGACGCCGCGTCGCGCGGCCTATCAGGGTGGACCATTACGAAACACTACGTAGAGGAGTGCGTAGTATCTTCGGCACTGGCGAACGGCGCGTTCCGGCGCGTTTTTTCCTTCCCCGCAGATCCCCAGAACAAAGGAGTTCCGTGTGAACAAGCTCTACCCCTCCGCCGATGCGGCGCTCCAGGGCGTGGTCCAGGACGGCCAGCTGCTGGCCGTCGGCGGCTTCGGCCTGTGCGGCATCCCCGAGGCGCTGATCGAGGCGCTGCGCGAGTCCGGCGTCAAGGACCTCAGCGTCATCTCGAACAACGCCGGCGTCGACGGCTTCGGGCTCGGCAAGCTGCTGGAGACCCGCCAGATCCGCAAGATGATCTCCAGCTACGTCGGCGAGAACAAGGAATTCGAGCGCCAGTACCTGGCCGGCGAACTCGAACTCGAATTCACCCCGCAGGGCACGCTGGCCGAGAAGCTGCGCGCCGGCGGCGCCGGCATCCCGGCCTTCTTCACCAAGACCGGCGTCGGCACGCTGGTGGCCGAGGGCAAGGAAACCCGCGAGTTCGACGGCGAGACCTACGTCATGGAGCGCGCGCTGCTGCCCGACGTGGCGCTGGTCAAGGCCGACGTGGCCGACAAGTCCGGCAACCTGCGCTTCCGGCTGACGGCGCGCAACTTCAACCCGGCCGCCGCGATGGCCGGCAAGGTCTGCATCGCGGAGGTCGAGCGCATTGTGGAAGTGGGCGAGATCGCGCCGGACGACGTGCACCTGCCCGGCATCTACGTGCACCGCATCGTCGTCAACCCCGCGCCCGAGAAGCGCATCGAGAAGCGCACCCTGTCGGTCGCCGCGCCGGCGGACGTCGAGGCGGCCAAGGTCGAGGCCCGGGCGGTCATCGCCCAGGCCGCCGCCAGCGTCGCCGACGCCCCGGCGGTGCCGGCCGTCCCCGCGGCACCCGCCGCCCGGAACAAGGAAGGAATCTGAACATGCCCTGGACCCAAGACCAGATGGCGGCCCGCGCCGCGCAGGAACTCGAGGACGGCTTCTACGTCAACCTCGGCATCGGCATCCCGACGCTCGTCGCCAACCACGTGCCCGAAGACAAGGAAGTCTGGCTGCAGTCGGAGAACGGCATGCTCGGCATCGGCCCGTTCCCGACCGAGGAGACGGTGGACGCCGACCTGATCAACGCCGGCAAGCAGACGGTGACCACGCTGCCGGGCTCGTCGATCTTCGGCAGCCACGACAGCTTCGCGATGATCCGCGGCGGCAAGATCAACCTGTCGATCCTCGGCGCGATGCAGGTCAGCGCCGGCGGCGACCTGGCCAACTGGATGATCCCCGGCAAGATGGTCAAGGGCATGGGCGGCGCGATGGACCTGGTCGCGGGCGTCAAGCGCGTCATCGTGCTGATGGAGCACGTCGCCCGCAAGAAGGACGGCACCGAGGACCTGAAGATCCTGGAGCAGTGCACGCTGCCCCTGACCGGCGTCGGCGTGGTGGACCGGATCATCACCGACCTGGCGGTGATCGACGTGGTGCCCGAGGGCCTGCGGGTGGTGGAGCTGGCGCCCGGCGTGACGATGGAGTCGCTCCAGGCCAAGACCGGCGTGGCGCTGCTGGCCGCCTGAGGGACCGGCCATGTCGGCGACTCCCGCGCGCTCCGACGCCGCCGGCCCGGCCGATCCGGCGCGGGTGCTGGCGGACCTGCTGGCCCTGGCCGGCCTGCCGGCCGAGGCGGCGGCCCAGGCCCTGCTCGACGGCGCCGAGCCGGTGCTGCCCTCGTCCTTCGCGGTCGGCACCGCGGCGCAGGCATCCATCGCCGCCGCCGCGCTGGCCGCCTGCGAAGTCGGCCACCTGCGCGGCGCGCCGCGCCAGCGGGTGGCGGTCGGCATGCGGGACGCGGCCATCGAATGCCTGGGCTGGTTCAGCCTCGACGGCGAAGTGCCCGAGCTGTGGGACCCGGTCTCGGGCCTGTACCGCACCGCCGACGGCTGGGTGCGCATCCACGCCAACTTCGCCCACCACCGCGACGGCGCGCTGCGCATGCTGGGACTGGACCCGGCCGCCGCCGGGCGGCCCGAGGCCGAAGCGGTGCTGCGGTCCCGGCAGGCGCTGGACGTGGAGCGGGCGGCGGCCGAGCACGGGCTGGTCGTCACGGCGCTGCGCGACTTCGCCGCCTGGGACGCGACGCCGCAGGGCCGGGCCGTCGCCGCGCAACCGCTGTTCTCCATCGAGCGCATCGCCGACGCGCCGCCCCTGGCGCTGCCGCCGCTGCCCGCCGGCGCACGGCCGCTCGACGGCATCCGCGCGCTGGACCTGACGCGCATCCTGGCCGGCCCGGTCGGCGGCCGGGCGCTGGCGGCCTACGGCGCCGACGTGATGCTCGTGAATTCCCCGCACCTGCCCAACATCGACGCCATCGCCGACACCAGCCGCGGCAAGCGCTCGGCGCATGTCGACCTGGACACCGCCGCGGGGCGCGACACCCTGGGCCGATTGGTGGAGGGCGCGCAGGTGTTCGTGCAGGGCTACCGGCCCGGCGCGCTGGAGGCGCGGGGCTTCGGCCCGCAGGCGGTGACCGCGCGCCGGCCCGGCATCGTGCAGGTGTCGCTGTCCGCCTACGGCGACCGGGGGCCCTGGGCCGGGCGCCGCGGCTTCGATTCGCTGGTGCAGACCGCCATGGGCTTCAACCAGGCCGAGGGCGAAGCGGCCGGCGGCACCGGTCCGCGCCCGCTGCCGATGCAGATCCTTGACGAGGCGACCGGCTACCTGATCGCGCTCGGCGCTTCGGCCGCGCTATGGCGCCAGCAGCGCGAAGGCGGCAGCTGGCTGGTGAAGGTGTCGCTCGCGCAGACCGGCCACTGGCTGCGCGGCCTGGGCCGGGTGCCGGACGGGTTCGCCCGCGCCAAGCCTTCCGACCTGTCGCCCTGGCAGGAAACGAGCGACTCCGGCTTCGGCAGGCTGTGCGCCATCCGCCACAGCGCCCGGCTGTCCACCACCCCGGCGCGCTGGGATCGGCCCTCGTTCCCGCCGGGAACGGACCCGCCAGCCTGGGATTAGGCGTCCGCCGCCACCGCCTCCCGGAGGCGGGCGTCCCCCATACCCGACCCGCCCGGGCCTGGCAATGCGAGTCGGCGGCATCGGGCGAATATGGCACCGGCGGGAGGCGCCGATGGCTTTTCCGGAAATATGAACGTTACGTGAATGAGTAACGTAACCTTCTCGGATGAAGCCGGCGTAACGCGCCAGAAAGCCTGAACCACCTCGGATATCAGGTAAGCCGTTGTTTTTAAATAAAGTAGAAAAGATTCAAATTGTATTAAGTGCATACAAGGTGTAGGCACACCTCTTGCGAATTGAGGCTGCACCGGCCAAACGGCCTTCACAGCCCTACCGTAAGGATCAAGCATGTACCAAGGTTTCAAGCAACTCGCAGCGCGTTTCGTCAAGGACGAGGAGGGCGCCACCGCCATCGAATACAGCATCATCGCCGGCCTGATGGCGGTCGCGCTGGCAGGTTTCTTTGCCCCAGCGGGTTCTTTGGGGGCAGCACTGGTAACCGCTTATTCCAAAATCGTTGCCGCCTTGCCTCATTGAGTGCACGGGGTGCCCGAGATCTCAGCTCCGCTTCTCGCCAGCGCCTGCATGGCGGCCTGGCTGGCGTCGGTCGCTATGGCGGACTGGCGCTGCCGGCGCATCTCCAACCGCCGGATCCTGGTGGGCGGCGCGATCGCCGCCGTAGCCCTGGTCGTCGGCATGCGGCCGGCCGGCATCCTGCCGTCGGACGCGGTCGGCGCGGGCGCGCTGGCCTTCTGCCTCCTGATGCCCAGCTACCTGCTGCGGGCCATGGGCGCGGCCGACGTGAAGCTCGGCGCGGTGCTCGGCCTCTGGTTCGGCCTGGAGCCGCTGCCGTACCTGTGGATCGCGGCGAGCCTGCTGGCGGGCATTCACGGATTGGCGTATCTGGCGGTCCGGCGCGCGGCCAAGGCGCCCGCCGGAGACGATGCGCGCTCGGCGAAACGGAAAATTCCCTTCGGCGCCTACATGGCGGTGGCGGCCCTCGGGACGCTGGCGATGGGGCAATGAAACAGGTCCCTTCCGGAACCGGCCCCGCCGCCGTCCCCTGCGGGCCGGGCGGCGGGCGCGGGCGCAGGCATGTCCGGCGGACGCATCGTCAGCGCGGCATCGTCGCGGTCGAGTTCGCGCTGGTCTTCCCGGCCTTCTTCCTGATCCTCTACGCCATCGTCACCTACGGCGTGATCCTGGCGACGCAGCAGGCCATCACGCTGGCGGCGGCCGAAGGCGGGCGGGCCGCGTTGCGCTACCCGGCCGGCGCCACCAATAGCGCCGGTTCGCTGGCGCTGCGCACCGCCAGTGCCTGCAGCGCGGTCCAGGCCCAGCTGGCCTGGCTGACCGCAGCGGCCCTGGGCACGGGGTGCGGCAGCAACGCCACGGCGCCCGGCGTCAGCGTGCAGACGGCCGCCTGCCCCTACGGCACCGCGACCGGCGCCAGCTGCCTGACGGTGACGGTCCGCTACGACTACGCGGGCTATCCGCTGTTGCCGCGCCTGATGGGCGCATGGTCGCTGCCCACGCCGGAGCAGCTCGTCGGCCGCGCCGTCGTGCAGGTCCATCCCACCTACCTGATGTAGCGGGTCGATCTTCTCGATCCCGATTCCGATCCCATGCTGCATTTCACCCGCCTCGTCGCCGGCATCCTGGTCCTGTTGGGCCTGGTGCTCGGCTTCTTCGCCCTGCGCCTGGCCCAGTCGCCGACGCCGGTACCGGCGACCGCCGGAGCGGCGGCGCCGGCGGAAGCGGGCCGGCCGGTGGTGGTGGCCGCGCGGCCGCTGCTGGCGGGCCGGCCGGTCGAGGCGGCCGACCTGCGCATCGACCGCCTGGCTGTCGCCGCGCAGGCGGTACTGGACGATCCGGCCCTGCTCATCGGCCGGGTGCCGGTGGCGGACCTGCCCGAAGGCATGCCGCTGGCCCTGGCGCTGTTCTCCAGCGGCCTGGCGCAGCATCTGGCGCCGGGCGAGCGCGCGGTGGCGGTGCATGTCGACGAAACCATCGGCGTCGGCCACCAGGTGCGGCCCGGCGATTTCGTGGATGTGTACCTGGTGCTCAAGCGCGACGGCGGCGAGGTGGACCAGTCCCAGTCCCGGCTGCTGATGGCGCGCAACCGGGTGCTGGCCTACGGCAGCGCCTCGGTGGACGGCCCGGCGGCGGGCTTAGGCGCGCAGACCGCGGGCGCGCGACAGGAACTGGCGCGCACCGTGGTGCTGGCCGTGCCGGCGAACCGGATCGACCAGCTGACGTTGAGCGAAACGAACGGCCGGCTGTTCCTGGCGCTGCGCAATCCGCAGGACGAGACGGGCACCGGCGACACCGCGTCGCCGGAGGGGGCGGGCACCGCGTCCGCCGCCCGGCGCGCCGGCCCGGCGCAGGCCATGGGCCACACGCTGCGGCAGCTGGCGGGCCAGGGCGCGGCGCCCGCCTTCCTCGGCGCGGTGACGGCCGTGACCACCGCGCCCGCCGCGCCGTCGGCGCCGCCGGCGCCGGCGCCGGGCCGGCGGATGGCTCCGCCGGGCGAGGCGGGCGGATCGCGCATCGAGATCATCCGCGGCAACGCGCAAGAAGTGCTCGCCTACTGAGAAAGCGTCCGGACATGCACGAACGCAGCGGCCCGCCGCCCTTCGCGTACCCCGCATGGCCGCTGCGCGTCCTCCGCTCCCTCCCACGACCCTTCCTCGTTTTTCTCCTCCATCCCTTGTCCACCATTCGCCCGCCCAAACCATTCGCGCGCCTGTCGCGGGTCGTTCCGTTGCTGCTGTGCTGGCTGGCCGTTCCCTGCCCGGCCGAGCCGGGCGCGGCGCCGACGGCTGCCGCGTCGCAGGACGAACCGCTGCCCGTCACGGTGGGCACGCAGCAGGAGATCCTCGTGCCCGAGGGGCTGGACCGCCTGGCGGTGGGCGATCCGGCGGTGGCCGATGCGCTGGTGACCCGCACGGCGCCGGGCGCGGTCGGCGCGCGCGTGCTGGTGACCGGAAAGGCGCCGGGCCGCACCACGCTGCTGCTGTGGCCGCGCGGCGCGCGCACGGCGGTGCGCCGCCTGGTGCAGGTGTCGGCGCTGCCGTCCGGGCCGCTCGTCGCAGCGCCCGCCGTTGCGGGCGGCGGTGCCCGGGTCGAGGCGGTCGGCCGCACGCTGGCGCTGGCCGGCAGCCTGCCCGACGCGCAGGCGCACCGCGAGGCGATGGCGATGCTGGCGCAGGCCGCAGGCGCCGGAGCGGGCGCGGGCGCCGCACCCGGCGCACCGGGCGCGGCCGGGGCCGCCGGCGCCGCGGCGACCCGGGGCGGGGTGATGGACCGGTCGCAGGTGGCGGTGCGCAGCGGCACGGTGCAGGTCGACGTCAAGGTGGTGGAATTCAGCCGCAACGTCCTCAAGGCGGTCGGCATCAACCTGATGGGCAGCCGCGACAACGGTTTCCAGTTCGCGGTGTCCTCGCCGGGGTCGCTGCGAAGCTTCGCCAGCGGCGGCGGCGGCAGCGGGCAGACCTCGGGCGGGGCCTTCGACACCGTGCTGCCGGTGGCGCAGGCCTTCAATCTGGTGCTCGGCTTCAACAAGGCGGGCATCGTCGGCAACCTCGGCATCCTCGAAGGCAACGGGCTGGCGCGGGTGCTGGCGGAGCCGACGCTGGTGGCCCTGTCGGGCCAGAGCGCGAGCTTCCTGGCCGGCGGCGAGATTCCGGTGCCGGTGCCGCAGGGCCTGGGCACCGTCGGCATCCAGTTCAAGTCCTTCGGCGTCGGGCTGACGCTGACGCCCACGGTGCTGGCCGACGACCGCATCGCCCTCAAGGTGGCGCCGGAGGCGAGCGACCTGGATTTCACCAACGCGCTCACCCTCAACGGCGCGACGGTGCCGGCCCTCACCACCCGCCGGGTGGACACCATGGTCGAGCTGGGCGACGGCGAGAGCTTCGTGATCGGCGGGCTGGTCAGTCGCAACACCGTCTCCAGCGTGGACAAGGTGCCGCTGCTGGGCGACCTGCCGATCCTCGGCGCCTTCTTCAAGCGCCAGTCCTACCAGCAGACCGAAAAGGAGCTGGTGATCATCGTCACCCCGCGCCTGGTGCAGCCGATCGCCCGGGGCACCGACCTGGGTCCGCTGCTGCCGGGCCGCGGCGAGCAGCGGGACGGCCGCGCATGGGCGCCCTGGCTGCTGGGCGGCGGCGCCCAGGACGCGATGCCGGGGTTCTCGCGATGAGCCCGCCACCCTCCCGCCGCAACGCCCTCCGTCCCGCCATCCCATGTCTTCCTTCCGGCCGCCCATGAACGCACGCGATCCCGGCCTGGACCACCAGGTCGATACCTACCTGTTCGCCACCATCGAGCCGTCGCCGGTGCGCTGGCTGCGCGGGCTGCTCGGGCCGCGCGACGCGGTCGAGGCGGTGGACCCGGCGGACCTGCCGGAGTTGCACCGCCAGATCGCGCTGCGGGCGCCGCCGGTCGTCCTGGTCGATTTTCCGTCCAGCCGCGTGGAGACCGCCGCGGCCCTGGTGCGCGATCTGCGCCAGCGGCACGGGCGCCTGCCGCTGGTGGGCGCCGGCCGCGCGGGCGACGGCGCGGCCATGCTGGCGGCGCTGCGCGCGGGCGTGAACGACTTCGTGGTGGTGGACCCCGGCCTGCCGCACGGCTCGGCGGACGAGACGGTGGCGATCCTGCAGCGCCTGCGCGGGCTGCGGGTCTCGGAACCGGACGCGGGCTCCCCGCTCCCGGCGGCCGGCCGGATGGTGCTGCTGCTGGGAGCGCGCGCCGGGCTGGGCACGACCACGCTGGCGACCAACCTGGCGCGGCTGCTGCGGCAGCCCCTGCGGGCGGCGGAGGGCTCCGGCCCGGACACGGTCGTCCGCGCGCTGCCCCGGGGCGCCGGCGTGCCCGAGGTGGCGCTGCTCGACCTGGGGCTGCCCCGCGCCGACGGCTCGCTCTACCTCGATGCGCAGCCGCCCTTCGGTTTCGTGGACGCGGTGCGCAACCTGCGCCGCATGGACCGCACGCTGGTCGACAGCGCCATCGTGCGCGAGTCCGGCGGCGTCGCGCTGCTGCCGTTGCCGGCGCAGCTGTCGCAGCTGCGCGAGGTGTCCCATGGCGACGCGGTGGCGCTGCTGCGCCGGCTGCGCGATTTCTTCGCGGTGCAGGTGGTGGACCTCGGGGGCTTCTCCCAGCTCGATTTCGTCGGCCAGATGGCCTCCGCGGCCGCGCCGGACCGCACCTGGGTGGTGTGCGACCAGAGCGTGGGCGCGATGGTCTCGACCGCCGCGCTGCTGGCGGAACTGCGCGGGCGCGGCGTGGACACCGCGGGGCTGCGGCTGGTCGTCAACCGTTTCGAGCCGCAGGCCGGCATCTCCGCCGCGGACATCGCCGACCGGCTCGGGCTGGTGCTGGAGGCGGTGCTGCCGGCCCGCCACGCGGCCCTGCTGGGCGCCGGCCTGCGCGGCGAGGTGCTGGCCGACGCGGCGCCGCGCGACCCGTACGTCTGCGCGGTGGCCGCGCTGGCGCACCCGCTGCGCCGGGCCGCCGTCGCGGGCGGCGCCGGCGATGTGCCCGAGGGCTTGCCGCCCGCCGCCTGGCGCCGGCGGATCGACGGCCTGGCCGGCAGGGTGAGGGGAGCGCTGCATGCCCGATGAGATCGTCTTCGCGCCGGATACCGCCGATTTCCCGCATTCGCCCCAGTTCCAGAGCATCAAGTCCTGGGCGCACGAACACCTGCTCGGCCGCATCGAGGAACTGGGCAGCGAATTCGGCCGCTGGAACCGCGCCGCCATCGCGCAGTTCGTGGACATGGAACTCGACGCCTTCGTGCGGCAGCACCGGGTGCCGGTCAACGCCGCCGAGGCGGCGCAGATCGCCGAGGCGCTGACCAAGGAGCTGATCGGCCTCGGCCCGATCGAGGACCTGATGCAGGACCAGGCGGTCGAGGACATCCTGATCAACGGGCCGCAGCAGGTCTACGTCTCGCGCCGGGGCGTGCTGCAGCGCTCGGCGCTGCGCTTCGCCGACGACACCCACCTGCTGCGCATCGTGCGGCGCATCCTGGCGCCGACCGGCCGTCGGCTCGACGAGTCCAGCCCGATGGTCGACGCGCGGCTGCCCGACGGCGGCCGGATCAATGTGGTGATCGCGCCGCTGGCGCTCGACGGCACCGTGGTGTCGATCCGCAAATTCCGGCGCGACCCCTACGGCCCGGACGAGCTGGTGCGGCTCGGCACGCTCGATGCGCCGATGGCGCGGCTGCTGGAGCTGGCGGTGCGCGCGCGCTGCAACATCCTGGTCAGCGGCGGCACCAGCTCCGGCAAGACCTCGCTGCTCAACGCGCTGGCGAGCTTCATCCCCGACGGCGAACGGGTGGTCACCATCGAGGACACCGCCGAGCTGTCGCTCAAGCATCCGCACGTGGTGCGCATGGAGTCGCGGCCCGGCGGCTTCGAGGCCACCGGCACCGTCACCATCCGCGACCTGCTGCGCAACAGCCTGCGCATGCGGCCCGACCGCATCGTGGTGGGCGAGGTGCGCGGCGGCGAGGTGATGGAGATGCTGCAGGCGATGAACACCGGACACGACGGCTCCATGGGCACCATCCACGCCAGCTCGCCGCGCGAATGCCTCTACCGG
>JAKOND010000183.1 GCA_022702125.1 Burkholderiaceae bacterium | reverse complement strand
GCCCTGGTACTTGGCCGGGAACTGCTTGCCGGTATAGAACGCCATGCCCAGGTCGGCCGCGTGCGCCACCGTCGTCACCTGCGGGTCCACCGCGCCGGCCGGGATCGGGTCCTTGTCGTAGCCGTTCTCGGTGATGCGGGTCTTGGCCACGATGTACGGGTAGCCGAAGAACTGCCCCGCCTTGGTGGCGCGGTTGATCTCGCCCAGCGGGATGTCGTCGCCCATGCCGTCGGTCTGGTTGTCGGTGAACCAGAGCGTGCCGTCCTTGGGGTTGAAGTCCATGCCCACGCTGTTGCGGATGCCGGTGGCGAAGACCTCGCGGCCGCTGCCGTCGATGTTCATGCGCACGATGCCGCCGATGCCGGTCCTGGTGTACAGGTCCAGCTTCTCGCGCGGCTGCACGTTGAAGGGCTGGCCCAGCGAGATGTAGAGCTTCTTGTCGGCGCCGACGCGGCAGATGCGGCCGCTGTGGTTGAAGGATTCCTCCTCCGGCGGGATCAGCTGGCCCTGCGGCACCACCTCGCCCACCGCCACGTCGGGCGTGTCGTAGAAGAACTCGGCGCCGGGGAAGGTGTAGACGCGGTTGTTCTCCACCACGATCAGGAAGCCGTCGCGCGTCCAGCACACCGCGTTCGGATTGCGGAAATTGAGCGACGGCGCGAACTGCTTGACCTCGGTGGCCGTGGGGCCGCCGTTGCGGTTGGTCACGGCCCAGACGTTGGTCTTGCGGGTGCCGACGAACATCATGTTGGCCGCCGGCGCCACCGCGATGGAGCGCGCGTCCGGCACCACCGCGTACAGGTCGATCTTGAAGCCCGGCGGCAGCTTGACGGCCTTGAGGTTGGCGCGCAGCTGGTCGGCGTTGCTGCCGGTCTGCGGCACGGTGGGGATGTTGGGGTCGGTGCCCGACACCTTCATCTGCTTGAGCTTGTCGATGTTCTGCGCCGCGGCGGGCAGGGCGGCGGCCGCCAGGGCCGCGAGCGCAGCGATGGCCAGTGCGGAGCGAACGGGGCGACGGGTTGTTGTCGTGGGCATTTTGTCTCCTGTGATCGTCGGGTGTGCGCGCTTGGCATCGGGGGTGACAAGCCATGCCACTGTGCTGCGCTGCACCGACGGATTCGATTGGGAGTTGCCCTATGCCCTAACGGAGACAGGAGGAACGCGCGACGGCAGCGCTTTCCTCACCTCCCTGCCGAAGCTCCCAGCCGCAGCGACACTTCCGCAGCGCACATCTTCAGCGCTCGCGCCACCGGCCCATCCCACGCCGTCGAGAACGTCCCCACCGGCCCGATCGCCACCAGCGCCAGCACGATCCGGCCGCTTCCGTCGAACACCGGCGCGGCCATCGCGTTGATCCCGCCCACCACCTCCCCTTCCGACCGGCTCATGCCCTGCCGGCGCACCTCGTCGAGCTGCGCCGAGAACTCCTTCCAGGTCGGCCACGGGCGGGGGGCCGGCATGCCGGGGGCGCCGGCGTCGCGCGGGGTGCGGGCGTGGCCGCGGCGGCGTTCGGTCTCCAGCATCGCCTCCACCGTGCGCGGGTCGAGGTAGGCGCCGAACAGGCGGCCCGAGGCGGTGTCGGCCAGCGAGAACACGGTGCCGTGTCGCATGTTGACGTGGACCGCCGCGGGCGAGGGCTCCACCCGCACGATGGTCGCGCCGCGGGTGCCCCAGACGGCGATGGCCACCGTCTGGCCGATCTCCTGCGCCAGCGGCGCCAGCGCCTGGCTGGCGACGTGGACCGGGTCCGACTGCTGCAGGCTGATCAGGCCGAGCTGCAGCGCCAGCGGGCCGAGCAGGTAGCGCCCGGTGGCGGCGTCCTGCGTCACCAGGCCGATGCGGCCGAAGCTCACCAGGTACGGATGCGCCTTGCCGGGCGGCATGCCGGCCTCGGCCGCCAGGTCCTTGAGGGCCATCGGCCCGCCCTGGCTGGCCAGCGCGGTCAGCAGCTGGCCGCCGACCTCCACGCTCTGGATGCCGCGCCGCGGGCGGCCGCCGGCCGATGCGTCGGCCAGGGCATCGGGGCTGTCCCCGGGGCCGTCCGGGGGAAGGCGGTCGGGCGGGGGGGCGGAGTCCGGCGGGGCAGTCGTCATGGGCGGATTGTGCCCACACGCCGGGCTAGGGAAAGTCCCGAGCGCAGGACGGTCGTTAAACATTGACGAACAAATCCGTCATAGACACACTTCCTTCCATCCCGCGACGCCGCGCGATCCACCGTCCGGCCGGCGCCGCAACGCCCCGCCGGACCGCGATCGGGGCCCGCGCCCTCCCCCCGATCCCCTTGCCCGGAAGCACCCCATGGCCACCAAAGCATTCGCCTCGCACGCCGACCTCGAAGAAAAGCAGGTCAGCTTCGTCCAGCTCACCGAGAACGCCTGGGCCTACACCGCCGAGGGCGACCCGAACACCGGCGTCTTCATCGGCGACGACGCGGCGATGGTGGTCGACACCCAGGCCACGCCGGCCATGGCGCAGGACCTGATCCGCCGCATCCGCGCGGTGACCGACAAGCCGATCAAGTACGTGCTGCTGTCGCACTACCACGCGGTGCGGGTGCTGGGCGCCTCGGCCTATTTCGCGGAAGGCGCGCAGCAGGTGATCGCCAGCCGCGACACCTACGACCTGATCGTCGAGCGCGGCGAGCAGGACAAGGCCAGCGAGATCGGCCGCTTCCCGCGCCTGTTCCGCGCGGTCGAGTCGGTGCCCGACGGCCTGACCTGGCCGACGCTGACCTTCAGCGGCTCGATGAGCGTCTGGCTCGGCTCGGTGGAGGTGAAGATCGCCCAGGTCGGCCGCGGCCACACCAAGGGCGACACCATCGCCTACATCGAGGACCAGAAGGTCTGCTTCGCCGGCGACCTGGTGGAGTACGAGAGCACCGCCTACGCCGGCGACTGCTACTTCCGCGACTGGCCCGCCACGCTGGACCGGCTCGCGGCCTTCGGCTTCGAGAAGCTGGTGCCCGGCCGGGGCGACGCGCTGCAGACGCGCGAGAAAGTGGCCGAGGCCATCGCCTACACCCGCGCCTTCGTCTCGGACGTCTACACCACGGTCAACAACGGCGTGGCGCGCGGGCTGGACCTGAAGAGCATCTACCGCGAGACCTACGCCGCGCTCAAGCCGCGCTACGGGCACTGGGTGATCTTCGACCACTGCATGCCCTTCGACGTGACCCGCGCCTACGACGAGGCGACCGGCCACGCCGACCCGCGCATCTGGACGGCCGCGCGCGACACCGAGATGTGGAACACGCTCGAAGGCTGAGAAGGCGCGAACGAAGACGCGACGCCAGGAGACATGCCATGAAGCTCGCCGACCTCCCCGCCCACGCCGCCGCCGCCGGAGGCATCGACTACCAGTCGGTGGAATTCGACTACGACCGCCCGGCCGACCACGACCGCGGCCCCGGGGCGCCGGCGCGCCATCCGGTGGTGGTGGTGGGCGCCGGCCCGGTGGGGCTGGCGCTGGCCATCGACCTGGCGCAGCGCGGCCTGCCGGTGGTGCTGCTGGACAACGACTGCCGGCTGTCCACCGGCTCGCGCGCCATCTGCTTCGCGCAGCGCACGCTGGAGGTGTTCGACCGGCTCGGCTGCGGCGACCGCATGGCGGCCAAGGGCGTGTCGTGGAACACCGGGCGCGTCTTCCTGCGCGACGAGCAGGTCTACCAGTTCGAGCTGCCGGGCGCCGAGGGCTTCGAGCGGCCGGCCTTCGTCAACCTGCAGCAGTACTACGTCGAGGGCCTGCTGGCCGAGCGCGCCGCGGCGCTGCCGAACCTGGAGGTGCGCTGGAAGCACCGGCTCGTCGGCCTGTCGCAGGACGCCGACCGCGCCCGGCTGACCGTCGAGACGCCCGACGGCCGCTACGACCTGGAGGCCGCCTACGTCGCCGCCTGCGACGGATCGCGCTCGGCCGCGCGCGCGCTGCTGGGGCTGGAGAGCAAGGGCCGCAGCTTCCGCGACCGCTTCCTGATCGCCGACGTGCGCATCCGCGACGACGCCGACGCCCCCGGCGCCGATGCCGATGCCGATTCCGGTGCCGGCGACCCGCCCGGCCGCGCGATGCCCCGGGTGGGCGCCGGCACGCCGGCCGAGCGCTGGTTCTGGTTCGACCCGCCCTTCCACCCCGGCCAGAGCGTGCTGCTGCACAAGCAGGCCGACGAGGTCTGGCGCATCGACTTCCAGCTCGGCTGGGACGCCGACCCCGAGTTGGAGAAGCGCCCCGAGCGCATCCTGCCCCGGGTGCGGGCGCTGCTGGGCCGGGACGCGGACATCGAGCTGGTCTGGGCCAGCGTCTACACCTTCGCCTGCCTGCGGATGGACGACTTCCGCCACGGCCGGGTGCTGTTCGCGGGGGACGCGGCGCACGGCGTCTCGCCCTTCGGCGCGCGCGGCGCCAACTCGGGCGTGCAGGACGCCGACAACCTGGGCTGGAAGCTGGCGGCGGTGCTGCGCGGCCAGGCGCCCGACGCGCTGCTCGACAGCTACGCCCGGGAGCGCGAGTACGCGGCCGACGAGAACATCCGCCACTCCACCCGCGCTACCGACTTCATCACCCCGAAGACTCCGCTGAGCCGACTCTACCGCGACGCGGTGCTGGACCTGGGCCGGCGCCACGCCTTCGCGCGCCGGCTGGTCAACAGCGGCCGGCTGTCGGTGGCGACGGTGCATGCGGGCTCCGCGCTGAACACGCCGGACCGCGCGGCGGACGCCTTCGCCGGACCGGCCGCGCCCGGCGCCGCCGCGCCCGATGCGCCGGTGGAGGCCGACGGCCCGCACGACTGGCTGCTGCGCCACCTGCAGGGCGCGGGCTTCCACCTGCTGGTGTTCGAGGACGCGCGCACCGCCGCGCGGCTCGACGCGGTGCGCCGCGCGGTGGCCGCCGCCGGGCTGCCGGCGCTGCAGCCGGTGGTGGCGTCCCTGCCGCAGGCGCATGCCGATGGCGGGCACGCCGTGGCGCAGGCCGATGGCGGGCACGCCGTGCCCGCGGCCGACGCCCACCTGCTGCGCGACGCGCAGGGCCTGCTGGCGCGGCGCTACGACGCGCGGCCCGGCACCGCCTACCTGCTGCGGCCCGACCAGCACGTCTGCGCCCGGTGGCGCGACCTGTCGGCGCCGGACGTGGTGGCGGCGATGCGGCGGGCGCTGGCGCTCGATCCCCCGGCCGCACCGGCCGCACCGGCCGATCCGACCGGCGCCGCCGTCCGGCCCGCTGCGCTGCCGTCCTGAGCCGCGCCGCTCTCCGCACCTTCCTTCCGGCCGCATCCGCCATGACCGCACCCCTGCCCGCCCCGACCGCCCGCCTGACCACGGAGCCGCATTTCGACGACGGCGACGGCTTCTACGAAGCCCTGATCCAGGCCCACCAGGGCCTGTCCGACGACGAGAGCCACGCCTACAACGCCCGGCTGGTGCTGGTGCTGGCCAACCACATCGGCGCGCACGGCGTGCTGCTGCAGGCGCTGGACGCGGCGCGGCTGCGGCCGGCCGGCGGATCCCGTCCATCCACCACCGACAAAAAAGAGAGACAACCATGACCCGTGCCACCGCATCCCGTGCCGCCGCGCCGGCCGCCTCGTCCGACACGACCGACGCGCCCGACGCCCTCCGCTCCTCGCGCCGCCGGGCGCTGGCCGCCGGCGCCGCCGCCCTGCTGGCGCCGTGGGCCGGCGCCGCCCGCGCCGCCGATCCGGCGCGGCCCATCGAATGGGTGGTCGGCTACGCGGCCGGCGGCGGCTCCGACGTGGTCGCGCGCATCCTGGCCGAGCCGCTGTCGAAGTCGCTCGGCCAGCCGATCGTCATCACCAACAAGCCCGGCGCCGCGACCAACATCGCCGCCGATTACGCGGCGCGGTCGAAGGACACGGGCAACCTGCTCTTCTCCGCCGACTTCGCCACGCTGGCGGCCAACCCGGCGCTGTTCCGCAAGCTCAGCTACGACGCCGAGAAGGACTTCGCGCCGGTCGGCCTGCTGGTGCGCTTCCCGCTGATCCTGGTGGTGGGCAACCAGGTGCCGGCCCGGGACTGGAAGGGGTTCGCCGCCTGGGCCAAGGCCCAGCCCGGCAGCGTCACCTACGCCTCGGCCGGCCCCGGCAGCCCGCACCACCTGGCGATGGAGCTGCTGCGCGACCGCGCCGGCCTGGACATGACCCACGTGCCCTACCGCGGCGCCGCCCCGGCGATGGTGGACCTGATGGGCGGGCAGGTGCCGTGCATGTTCGTGGACTCGGCCAGCGGCTACCAGTACATCGCCTCGGGCAAGTTCCGGGCGATCGGCGTCGCGAGCCTGCAGCGCGCGCCCACGATGCCCGAGATCCCGACGCTGGCCGAGCAGGGCCTGAAGGATTTCGAAGCCTCGGCCTGGCAGGGCCTGGTCGCGCCGGCCGCGACGCCGCCGGCGACCGTCGCCCGCTTCAGCCAGGCGCTGGTCGAGGCGCTGAACTCCGCGCCGGTGCGCGCGCGGCTGCAGGCGCTGGGCGTCGAGCCGCTGCCGGGCACGCCGGCGCAGATGTCGGCCTTCGCGAAGCGGGAGCGCGAGCGCTGGGGCACCCTGATCCGGGCGCGCGACATCCACGTGGACTGAGCGGGAAGCTCGCCACCGGATCCGCTTCCAGCCGAGGAAAAGCCTTGGCCATCAGCTACCGAAACGATAGCAACCATCCAGGAGATCCCATGCCCACCACCGATGCCTCCGCGCCGCTGGAGTACCAGAGCGGCTTCGGCAACCAGTTCTCGACCGAATCGGTGCCCGGCGCGCTGCCGCGGGGCCGCAACAGCCCGCAGCGCGCGCCGCTGCGGCTCTATCCGGAACTGGTCTCGGGCAGCGCCTTCACCGCGCCGCGCCACGAGAACCGCCGCACCTGGCTGTACCGGCGCCAGCCCTCGGTCGTCTCGGGCCGCTACGCGCCCTACGACCAGCCGCACTGGACCACCGGCGCCGCCGGCGGCGCCCGCATGCCGCCCGATCCGCTGCGCTGGCTGCCGTTCCCGCTGCCCGAGGCGCGCGAGGGCGGCTCGCAGGACTTCGTCGACGGCCTGCGCACCGTGGTCGCCAACGGCGACGCCGAGGCGCAGGTCGGCATGGGCGCCCTCGTCTACCTGGCCGACCGGTCGATGGCGCGCCGCGCCTTCGTGGACGCCGACGGCGAGCTGCTGCTGATCCCGCAGCAGGGCCGGCTGCGGCTGGTGACCGAGATGGGCCGGCTCGACGTGGCGCCCGGCGAGATCGCCCTGGTGCCGCGCGGCATCGCCTTCCGGGTCGAGCTGCCCGACGGCCCCTCGCGCGGCTACGCCTGCGAGAACTACGGCGCGCCCTTCCGCCTGCCCGAGCTGGGCCCCATCGGCTCCAACGGCCTGGCCAGCCCGCGCGACTTCCGGGCGCCGGTGGCCTGGGCCGAGGAGCCCGGCGGCGACTACGAGGTGGTCAAGAAGTTCGGCGGCGCGCTGTGGGCGGCGCGGCTGGGCCATACGCCCTTCAACGTCGTCGCGTGGCACGGCAACCTGACGCCGATCAAGTACGACACCAAGGACTTCATGGTCATCGGCTCGATCAGCTTCGACCATCCGGACCCGTCGATCTTCACCGTGCTGACCTCGCCGAGCGACACGCCCGGCACCGCCAACTGCGACTTCGTGATCTTCCCGCCGCGCTGGCTGGTGATGGAGGACACCTTCCGCCCGCCGTGGTACCACCGCAACCTGATGAGCGAGTTCATGGGCCTGATCTACGGCCAGTACGACGCCAAGGAGCGCGGCTTCCTGCCCGGCGGCGCCAGCCTGCACAACTGCATGGTGCCGCACGGCCCGGACGAGGACAGCTTCGAGAAGGCCACCGGCGCCAGCCTGCAGCCGCAGAAGCTCGACGGCACGCTGGCCTTCATGCTGGAGAGCCGCTACCGCTTCGTGCCCACCGCCTGGGCGCTGCGCGAAGCGGTCCAGGGCGGCACGCTCGACGCCGACTACACCGCCTGCTGGCAGGGCCTGGGCGACCGGTTCGCGCCGGCCTGAGACGACGCGAACCCGGAAGGACCCCATGGACCGCACGCTCTCCCGCCGCCGCGCGCTCGCCCGCCTCGGTGCCGCCGCCGCCACCGCCGCCCTCGCAACCGGCGCCGGGCTGGCGCCCGCCTTCGCGCGGGCGCAATCCGCCGACGGCGCGCAGAAGCCGATCCGCTTCATCGTGCCCTACACCCCCGGCGGCACCACCGACCTGGTGGCCCGCGCCGTGGGCCAGCGCATGGCCGAGACGCTGGGCCGGCCGGTCGTCGTCGACAACCGCGGCGGCGCGGGCGGCAACATCGGCATGGACCTGGTCGCCAAGGCCGCGCCCGACGGCGCCACCATCGGCTTCGGCGCCATCTCGACCAACGCGCTGAACCCGCACGTCTACCGGTCGATGGCCTTCGACCCGCGCAAGGATTTCACGGCCATCGGCCTGCTGGGCACCTCCACCATCGTGCTCGAAGTGCCCGCCGCCTCGCCGGTGCGGACCGTGGCCGACCTGGTCGCCGCAGCCCGGCGGACGCCCGGCCTGCCCTACGCCACCGCGGGCGCCGGCACCTCGATGCACCTGGCGGGCGTGATGTTCGCCCAGGCCACCGGCACGGAGCTGACGCACGTCGCCTACAAGGGCAGCGGCCCGGCCCTCAACGACCTGCTGGGCGGCGCCGTCGGCGCGATGTTCGACAACCTGCCGGCCTCGCTGCCGCATCTCCAGGCCGGCACGCTGCGCGCCCTGGCGGTGGCCGGGCCGCAGCGCTCGCCCCCGCTGCCGACGGTGCCCACGCTGGACGAAGCGGGCCTGCCGGGCTACGCGCTGGAGCCCTGGTTCGGCGTGTACGGCCCGGCCGGCATGCCGGCGCCGGTGGTGCAGGCGCTCAACCGCGCCATCGTCGATGCGCTGGCGCAGCCCGACGTGCGGGCGAAGCTGGTCCAGGCCGGCTTCGCCCCGCGCGGCTCCACGCCCCAGGAACTGGCCGCCCTGACCCGCGCCGAGTACCAGCGCCTGGGCGAGGTCGCCCGCCGCGCCGGCATGTCGGTCGATTGAATGCCTCTTCCGCGCCCCGTCCCCTTCCGCGCTCCCGCCCGGCCGACGCCGGGCTTTCCCAGGATCCTCCCATGACCGCAACCCTCGACCGCACCCACGACGCCGCCCTGCGCAGCTGGGTGGCCTCCGCCAACGACGACGCCACCGACTTCCCCCTCCAGAACCTGCCGCTGGGCATGTTCCGCCGCGCCGGCGGCCGCAGCGACGGCGGCGCGGATGCCGGCGCGTTCGGCCCCGGCGTCGCCCTCGGCGACCAGATCGTGGACCTGCGCGCCGCCACCGATGCCGGCCTGCTGCCCGCCGCGCTGGCCGACGCGGTCGCGGAGGTCGCGGCCCACGGCGGCTGGAATCCCTTCCTCGCGCGCGGCCGCGCCCTGCGGCAGGCGCTGCGCGAGGCGCTGTCGGACGCGCTGCGCGAGGGCGCGCCGCGCCGGGCCGACTGGCAGGCGACGCTGGTGCCGCAGGCCGACGCCGCGCAAGCCCTGCCCTGCAAGGTCGGCGACTACACCGACTTCTACGCCGGCATCCACCACGCCACCACCATCGGCGGCTTCTTCCGCCCGGACAACCCGCTGCTGCCCAACTACAAGTGGGTGCCGATCGGCTACCACGGCCGCGCGTCCTCGCTCGGCCCGAGCGGCCAGCGCTTCCCGCGCCCCAACGGCCAGACCCGCGGCCCGCAGGACGAGGCGCCCGCCTTCGGCCCCTGCAAGCGCCTGGACTACGAGCTGGAGGTCGGCGCCTTCGTCGCCACCGGCAACCCGCAGGGCCGGCCGGTGCCGGTGGCCGAGGCCGAGGACCACCTCGCCGGCCTGGTGCTGCTCAACGACTGGTCGGCGCGCGACATCCAGGCCTGGGAGTACCAGCCGCTCGGCCCCTTCCTGTCGAAGAGCTTCGCCTCGACCCTGTCGCCCTGGCTGGTCACGCCCGAGGCGCTGGCGCCCTTCCGCGCGCCCTGGACCCGCGCCGAAGGCGACCCGCAGCCGCTGCCCTACCTCGACGGCGCGGCCAACCGCGCGGGCGGCGCCTTCGACATCCGGCTCGACGTGCTGATCCAGACCGAGGCGATGCGCGCCGCCGGCCTGCCGCACCAGCGCCTGACCCGCAGCAACTTCCGCGACGCCTACTGGACCTTCGCGCAGATGCTGGCGCACCACAGCAGCAACGGCTGCAACCTGCAGCCCGGCGACCTGTTCGGCTCGGGCACCATGTCGGCCCCGGACCCGTCGCAGGGCGGGTCGCTGCTGGAGCAGAGCCGCAACGGCAAGGAGCCGATCACCCTGGCCAACGGCGAGCGGCGCACCTTCCTGGAGGATGGCGACAGCATCGTCCTGCGCGGCCGCTGCGAGCGCGCCGGCCACCGCGCCATCGGCTTCGGCGACTGCGAAGGCCGGGTGCTGCCGGCCGTGGACTGATCCCGGGGGCCGTTCCGCCAGGCCGGCGGCGCCGGCATCCGCGCGCGGAACGAGCGCCTTCATTACGATTGGAAACATTGTTGTTTTGCCGTCCACGCGCGCGTCCGGAGCGTTCTCTTTTCCTCGTAACTGCCTTTCATCAATGCGTTTTCGGGTACTGTTCGGCACCGTTTCAATCGATAAAGGTGATTTCCAGATGAAAAGCGTGATGCGTCTGCTCGGCCGGACGACGGCGACCCTGCTCGTCCCCTTCATGGCGTCCGCCGCCATGGCCGCCCCGCCCAACTACGCGGCCATGTACGTGTTCGGCGACAGCCTGTCCGACACCGGCAACGATTACGCGGCCACGACGGCACAGAAGATGGTGCCCGCCATCCCGCCATCGGCCAAGCCGTACGCCACCTACTGGCAGGGCCGCTTCACCAACGGCCCGGTCGCGGTCGAATACCTCTGGCAGCTGGTGTCGCGCAAGAACAGCGCCGACCTGACGCCCTTCGTCGTGGCCGGCGGCCTGGACAAGAAGGCCAGCGTGAACTTCGCGTTCGGCGGCGCCGGCTCGGGCGCGCAGAACGTCACGCCGATGGGCTTCCCGGTGCCCGGCCTGGTCGGCCAGGTGGGCCTGTACGCGAACGCGCTCGGCGGCAAGAAATCCCGGCCCAACGCGCTGTACGTGGTGTGGTCGGGCTCCAACGACTACCTGCAGAACATCACCCACGACCCGTACGTCGTGGTCGGCCAGATCGCCCAGTCGATCCGCGCCCTGTACGACACCGGCGCGCGCGACTTCCTGGTGCCGAACCTGCCCGACCTCGGCCTGACGCCGCTGGTGAAGGCCCAGGGCGGCACCGCGCAGTTCACCGCGCTGGCGAAGAGCCACAACGCGCTCCTGGCCTCCAACCTGCGCTCGCTCGCCGCCCTGCCCGGCATCAAGATCACGGGCCTGGACGTCTTCGCCCTCGGCCAGACGCTGACCGGCACCGGCCTGGTGAACACCGACGTGCCCGCCCTGGCCTTCATCTCGCCCGGCACCGGCGCCGTCGACTGCCTCTTCCGCAACCCCGCCACCTGCGTGGACGTGCCGTCGGCGAACTTCCCCGCGCTGTTCCTCTACTGGGACCTGCTGCACCCGACGACGCAGATGCACAGCATCATCGGGACGGCGATGTACAGCGCCCTGTCGAAGTGAGGGGATGGGGGGTCGAGGAGGGACGACGGCGCCGGGAGCGCACCGTAGCCTCGGCGGCCTCCCCGGATCAACGCGTCGGTTCCGTGCCCGGAGCGCCCTTTTCGCCGGCTGCGTTCGGTTCGCCGGTCGCGGTTGCCCCCGGCTCCCCGGTGCCGACGGACGGGCGCGGCGCCGCGTCGGGGGCGCCGGCGGTTCCGGACGCCGCGGGAGCATCGGTGCCGCGGCTTGCTCCAGCGGACTGGTTCACCGGCGTCACGCGCCAGAGGGTGTTCGAGAGATCGTCCGCGACGAGGAGCGCGCCGCGCGGATCGACCGTCACCCCCACCGGCCGGCCGCGCGTCTTCCCGTCGTCCCCGAAGAAGCCGGTCACCACGTCCACCGGATCGCCGGCCGGGCGGCCGTCGCGGAACGGCACGAAGATCACGCGGTAGCCGCTCGGCGGCTTGCGGTTCCAGCTGCCGTGCTCCCCGACGAACAGGCCGTCCGCGAACTTCGGACCCATGGCCGGCGTCGAGAAGGCGAGGCCGAGCGTCGCGACGTGCGACCCGAGCCCGAAATCGGGCTTGATGGCGGCAGCGACCTTGGCCGGGTCCTGCGGACGCACGCGCTTGTCGACGTTCTGGCCCCAGTAGCTGTACGGCCAGCCGTAGAAGCCGTTCTCGCGGACCGACGTGACGTAGTCGGGCACCAGGTTCGGCCCGATCTCGTCGCGCTCGTTCACCGCCGCCCACAGCCGCCCCGATCCGGGCTGGACGGTCAATGCCGTCGGATTGCGCAGGCCCGTCGCGTACGGACGGTGGGCGCCGGTCGCCGCATCGATTTCCCACACCATGGCCCGGTCGACCTCGGCCAGCATGCCGCGCTCGGTGATGTTGCTGTTGGAGCCGATGCCGACGTAGAGGAACCGGCCGTCGGCGCTCGCGGTCAGCGCCTTGGTCCAGTGGTGGTTGACCGCGGCCGGCAGATCGGCGACCTTGACCGCCGGGCCGGCGGCCGTGAACTGCCCCGGCTGGTAGTCGAAGCGGACGAGGGCGTCCTGGTTGGCGACGTAGAGCCGGTTGCCGACGAGCGCGAGGCCGTACGGCGCATTGAGGTCCTTGGCGAAGACCGTCCGCGACTCGTAGACGCCGTCGCCGTCGGCATCGCGCAGCAGCGTGAGACGGTTGCCGCCCTTCACCGGGCTCGTGCCCTTCGCCTTGATGATGCCCGCGATCACATCCTTGGGCGTCAGCGCGGGAGCCCCGCCGCCGCGCCCTTCGGCGATCAGGATGTCGCCGTTCGGCAGGACCAGCGTCTGCCGCGGGATCTGCAGGTCGGTGGCGATGGCGGTGATGCGGTAGCCCTCGGGCACCTGCGGTCGGCGCTCGCCCCACAAGGCCGGCTCGGCGATCTTCATCGAAGGCAGCAGGCCGCGCTGCGGCTCGGGCAGCGGCGGATTGGCGCCATACACGGGTTCGTCGGCGCTGCCCGTGCAGGCGGCCAGGAGCGCGAGCGGAACCAGCGCGAGGATGCGGCGTGCCGGCGCTTTCATGCCCGCACCCCGCGGACATCGGTGCGGAACTCGAAAAAGCCGGCTGCCGCGATGAGCGCGAACACCAGGACCGCGAGCACCAGGCCTTCGGGCAGCGTCGCGCCGGCATCCTTGGCGTGGACGAGCGAATTCACGAAGCCGAGGACCCATCCCGCCAGCAGCAGCACGCAGGAAAGCACCGAACTCCGGCGCTTGCGGTCTCCGCCGATGAGCGCGATGACCGACCAGAGCAGCGCCAGCCCGCCGAACACCAGGGCCCCGGCGTTGAGCCACGACGCGAAGTTCTTCCATTGCACTTGGTCGGTGTTCGCGTAAGCGATGTCGCTCATCAGGACCCCGAGAAACAAGGGCACGCTGCCGGCCAGCAACAGCGCGCGGAACGGAGGGGGGGGCCGGCGGGCCATCGCGTGGGGGTCGAATGTGGTGTCGGTCATGGGGGTCGGCAGCAGGCGGAGTTGGGGGTCGGCGACCCGGGTCGACCGAGCTTAGGACCGCCGGCCGGCGGCACTGTAAGTGCGTGTGCGGCCGCCGATCGGCACCACGGTCCTCGTGCCAACCCGCTGGACGCCCGGCCGCGCGGGGCAGATACTGCATGCGTTCATCGAACCTTCAGGAGACCGCCATGCGA
>JAKOND010000173.1 GCA_022702125.1 Burkholderiaceae bacterium | reverse complement strand
GTGTAGCCGCCCGCGGGCGCCGCGTGGCCCGGCGCCCGCCCCCGGTCGGACGGATTGGCCCAGCGGTTGTCCGCCACCGGGTCGGGCAGGCGCATCGCGGTGTCGCGCACCGCGCGCGGCAGGCCGGGCAGCAGGCTCAGGCCGACGATCTTCTCCAGCTGCGTGACCGACAGCGCCGAGTATTCGGTGGTGGCCTGGTTGGGGATGAAATACGCGCCCGCCTGGCCGGTGCGCGGCAGGTAGACCACCTTCCACAGGTGGGTCGGCACCAGCACGTTGCCGACCCGGCCGATCCTGTCGCCGAGGTAGGCCGGCCCGGACAGCACGTAGACCTCGCCCTGGGCGTTGGCCAGGTCGCGCACCGCCATCTCCATGCCGGCCCAGATGCCCTGGTTGTTCTGCGGCACCTGCGGGACCATGTTGGCCAGGCTGAAGGACTGCGCCTGCGCGCGGCGGCTGGGCATGTCGGCGCTGGGCGCCATGTGGCCGCGGTCGTAGCCGGAGCGGGCGTAGTCGGACAGCTCCGCCCGGTCTTTCGGCGGCAGGGACTGCTCGGCGTGGAAGACGTCGCGCCGCTCGACCTGGCGGGCCGCCTGGAGCTTGCGGCGCTCCAGCCGCTCGGCCGTCCACACCGGCGTGCGGCTGACGCCGGAATGCATCACCGCGAAGGCGCTGAAGCAGATCTCGCGGGTGCGGGCCTTCAGCCGGGCGGTCTGGATCTCCGGCGGCTGGCCGGCGGCGTAGAACTGGGGGCAGCCGGTGGCGGCGAAGGCACCGGCGGCGCAGGTCGTCGTCAGCAGCAGGACGGCAAGGCGGATCATGGGAGAGGGGATGGGGCAACCGGGGGGAAGGATCGTCGCCATGGCATTCTCGCCCCCGAATCGGGCCGGAGCCCAGGTGGAATGCTGGCCTGAAGCTACCGAAACTGTAGCAATCCATTGTAGCCGGACCGCCTCGCCTGGCGATGCCGCAGCGTGCCGCAGCACCGCTCAGTACACGGGCGGCTCGCCCTCGGGCCGCGTCTTGAAGCGCTTGTGGACCCAGAAATACTGCTCCGGCATGGTGGCGATGTATTCCTCCAGGCAGCGGTTCATGCGCAGGGTGTCGGCCTCCAGGTCGTCGGTCGGGAAATGCTCCCAGGCCGGCAGCACGTCCACCACGTAGCCGTCGGCCGTCAGCCGGGGCAGCACCGGCACCACCTTGGCCCGGCCGAGCCGCGCGAAGCGCGACAGCGAGGGCAGCGTCGCCGCCCGCACCCCGAAGAAGGGCACGAACAGCGAGCCCTCGCGGCCGAAGTTCATGTCCGGCAGCAGGTAGAGCGCGTTGCCCGCCCGCAGCGAGGCCACGATGTCGCGCACGCCCACGTTGCGCTCGAAGAGCCGCACCGCGCCGAAGCGCAGCCGGCCGCGCCGCACCCACTCGTCCACCACGGGATCGGCCTGGGTGGTGTAGATCGAGGTGAAGGTGCGCCGCACCTGCAGCGCGATGACGGTGGCCGCCGCGTCCAGCCCCACGAAATGCGGGCAGAACAGGATGACCGGCGCGTCGCCGTCGAACTCGTGCAGCGCGCCCTGCAGCCGCACCCGCCGCGCGACGGTGGCGGCGTCGGCGTGCCAGAGCCAGGCGCGGTCGAGCCAGGTCTGGGCGAACACGGTGAACAGCCGGCCGGTCAGCGCGTCGCGCTCCGCCGCGGGCATCGCGGGGAAGCACAGCGCCAGGTTGGTCTGCGCCACCTTCCAGCGGCTGCGCGCCGCCGCCCGCAGCACCCGGCCCAGCAGCCAGCCCAGCGCCCGCACCCAGGCCAGCGGCAGCCGGCCGACCAGCCGCATGCAGGCGATCATGAACCGGCTCAGCATGCCGCGCCCTCCCCGGCGGGCACGGCCGCCGCATCAGCCCGATGCGGCACGGCGCCGGCCATGCCGCGCGGGGTCTTGTAACGGGCGTAGCCCCACAGGTACTGTTCGGGGCATGCGCGCACCAGGTCCTCCATGTCGCGGTTGATCGCGGCCACCGCGTGGTCCAGGCCGTCGGGCAGGCCGCCCGCGCGTTCGCGCACGTGCACCACGAAGCCCCGGCCGCCGGACAGCCGCTCGGTCCGGGCCAGCAGCACCGCCGCCCCGGTCTGCTGCGCCAGCCGCGCGGCCAGCGTCATGGTGTAGGCGTCGCGGCCGAAGAAAGGCGACCACACGCCCAGGCCGGCCGGCGGCACCTGGTCCGGCAGCAGGCCCACGGCGCCCCCGCCGCGCAGCACCCGCAGCATCTGGCGCACGCCGGCCAGCGTGGTCGGCACCGCGTGCAGGTGCGGCCGCTCCCGCGCCGAGGCCATCAGCGCCGCGAGCCAGGGCTGGCGCGCCGGCCGGTAGAGCACGGTGATGCCGCCGTGGCGCGCGCCGTGGTCCTGCGCGAAGGCCTGCGGCGACAGCTCGAAGCAGCCCAGGTGCGGCGTCAGGAACACCACGCCGCGGCCGGCGGCGCAGGCGCGCTCGACGCAGCCGCCGTCG
>JAKOND010000144.1 GCA_022702125.1 Burkholderiaceae bacterium | reverse complement strand
GTAGCGCGCCTTCGAGTTGTTCGGCTCGCTGCGCATTGCCTGGGATGCCTCGCTTCGCCTCGGCCTTGTTTTTTTCACATAACGATTCTTGAGGAGTTTTCCCATGCCATTGCCGCACCGCCGCCGTTTCGCCCGCCGGGCCGTTTCCCTGCTGACCGCCGCCGGGATGCTCGCCGGCGGGCTGGGCGCCGCCACCGCCGCGCGGGCGGCCGAGGGGCGGCTGCGCATCGCCGAGCAGTTCGGCATCGTCTACCTGCTGCTCAACGTGGCGCAGGACCAGAAGCTGATCGAGAAGCACGGCAAGGCCGCGGGCGTGGACATCCGGGTCGAGTTCCTGAAGCTCTCGGGCGGCTCGGCGGTCAACGACGCGCTGCTGTCGGGCAACATCGAGATCGCCGGCGCGGGCGTCGGGCCGCTGTTCACCCTGTGGGACCGCACCCGGGGCCGGCAGAACGTCAAGGGCGTGGCCTCGCTCGGCAACTTCCCGTACTACCTGGTCAGCAACAACCCCGCCGTCAAGACCCTCGACGACTTCACCGACAAGGACCGCATCGCGGTGCCGGCCGTCGGCGTCTCGGTGCAGTCGCGGGTGCTGCAGTACGCCTCGGCCCAGCGCTGGGGCGACAAGGAGTACGCCAGGCTCGACAGGATCAGCGTCGCGCTGCCGCACCCCGACGCGGCGGCGGCCCTCATCAAGGGCGGCACCGAGATCACCGGCCACTTCGGCAACCCGCCGTTCCAGGAGCAGGAGCTCGCCGGCAACCCGAACGCGAGGATCGTGCTCAAGTCCTACGACGTGCTCGGCGGCCCCAGCTCGGCCACGGTGCTCTACGCCACCGAGAAGTTCCGCAAGGAGAGCCCGAAGACCTACAAGGCCTTCGTCGACGCGCTCGACGAGGCCGCCAGGTTCATCGCCGCCAATCCGGAGAAGGCCGCCGATACCTACCTGCGCGTGACCGGCGCCAAGACCGACCGGAACCTGCTGTTGCGGATCATCGGGAACCCCGAGGTCCAATTCAAGATCCAGCCGCAGAACACGCTCGGCCTGGGCCGGTTCATGCACCGCGTCGGCGCGATCAAGCACGAGCCGACATCGGTCAAGGACTACTTCTTCGACGACGCGCCGACCGCCGACGGCAGCTGACCGGCCGCGCCCGTCCCTCCGCCTTCCGTCCCACCCCGCGCGGCGCCCGCCGCGCCTTCCCGTCCGGACCCATGACCCTCTCCCTCGTTTCCCTGCGGCGCCGCGCCGTCGCCGGCGCACTGGCCGGCATCGCCCTGCTGGGCGCGACCGCCGCCCGCGCCGAAGGCCGCATCCGCATCGCCCAGCAGTTCGGCATCGCCTACCTGGTCCTCGACGTGGTGCGCGACCGGCAGCTCATCGAGAAGCACGGCAAGGCGGCGGGCCTGGCCATCGACGTGGACTGGGCCAGCATCTCCGGCGCCACCGGCATGAACGAGGCGCTGCTCGCCAACGCGCTCGACGTGGTCTCGGCCGGCGTGCCGCCGATGCTCACGCTCTGGGACCGCACCAGGGGCCGGCAGAACGTCAAGGCGGTGGCCGCGCTCGGCTCGCTGCCCAACTACCTGCTCACCAACAATCCCGGCGTCAAGACCCTGAAGGACCTGGGCCCGAAGGACCGCATCGCGGTGCCGGCCGCGGGCGTGGGCTTCCAGTCGCGCACGCTGCAGATCGAGGCGGCGCGGCAGTTCGGCGCCGCCGACTTCAAGCGCTTCGACAACCTCTCGGTCAGCCTGCCGCACCCCGACGCCACCGCCGCGCTGATCGCCGGCGGCTCGGAGATCACCGCCCACTTCTCGAGCGCGCCCTTCTACTACCAGGCGCTCGACGCCGGCAAGGGGGTGCACAAGATCCTCAGCTCCTACGACATCCTGGGCGGGCCGGCGACCTTCAACGTGCTCTACACCACGCAGAAGTTCCACGACGAGAACCCGAAGACCTACCGGGCCTTCTACGGCGCGCTGGCCGAGGCGGCGCAATGGATCCGCGACCACAAGGCGCAGGCGGCCGAGACCTTCGTCCGGGTGCAGAAGTCCAAGCTGCCGCCGGAGTTCGTGCGCCGCATCGTGGAGGACCCGGAGAACGACTTCACCATCGCGCCGCACCGCACCGCCGTCTATGCCGAGGAACTGCACAAGCTCGGCGTGCTGAAGAACCGCGCCGCCTCGTGGAAGGACTACTTCTTCGACGAGGCCTACCCGCTGGGCGGCAGCTGATGGCCGCGCGCCTTTCGGACCCGCGTCCGGTGCCCGCCGATGCCCTCGCGCCGCCGCCGGCGCCCGCCGCGCAGCCCGCGCCGCTGCTGCAGGTGGACGGCGTGAGCATCGACTACCGCACGCCGCAGCGCGTGGTGCGCGCCACCCACCGCGTCGGCTTCGACGTGCATGCGGCCGACCGCTTCGTGCTGCTGGGCGCCTCGGGCTGCGGCAAGTCCACGCTGCTGAAATCCATCGCCGGCTTCATCCCGCCGAGCGAGGGGGAGATCCGGCTGGCCGGCCGCGCCGTCACCCGGCCCGGGCCCGACCGGGTGGTGGTGTTCCAGGAATTCGACCAGCTGCCGCCGTGGAAGACGGTGCGCGAGAACGTGATGTTCCCGCTGCTGGCCTCGCGCACCGCCGGCCGGCGCGAGGCGGCCGAGCGCGCGGCGCTCTACCTCGACAAGGTCGGCCTCGCGAAGTTCGCCGACGCGCATCCGCACCAGCTCTCGGGCGGCATGAAGCAGCGGGTGGCGATCGCCCGCGCGCTGGCGATGCAGCCGCAGGTGCTGCTGATGGACGAGCCCTTCGCCGCGCTCGACGCGCTGACCCGCCGGCGCATGCAGGAGGAACTGCTGGGACTGTGGGACGAATTCCGCTTCACGCTGATCTTCGTCACCCATTCCATCGAGGAGGCGCTGGTGGTGGGCAACCGCATCGCCATCCTCTCGCCGCACCCGGGCCGGCTGCGCGCCGAGGTCAACAGCCACCAGTTCGGGCTGCACAGCCTGGGCGGGGCCGAGTTCCAGGCCACGGCGCAGCGCATCCACCGGCTGCTGTTCGACGAGCCGGCCGACGGCGGCATCCCCGCCGTGCCCGGCTCGGTCGCGGCCGACGCGCAGGCCCTGTCGCCCGACCGCCGCGGCGGCGCCCCCTTCATCCGCCCCGCCGGCTCGCCGCCGTTCCAGATCGCCGTATGACCGCCTCCACCGCCGCTTCCGAATTCCCGTCCCCGGCCTCCGGGGGGAACGCGCCCCGGGTGCCGCCGGTGCGGCCCGAGACCGAGCGCGCGCTCGAACCGCTGGCGGGCATCGCCCCGGCCCGGCCGCTGCCGCCGGGCGCGCGCGTCTGGCAGCAGGCCTGGGTGCGCAAGCTGGCGATCCTCGCGGTGCTGGCGCTGCTGTGGGAGGCGCTGGCGCGCTGGCAGGACAACGACCTGCTGCTGCCGACCTTCCTGCAGACCGCCCGCGCGCTCGGCGAGGGGCTGGCCTCGGGCGAGCTGGTCGAGAAGACCGGCCTCTCGCTCGCGGTGCTGCTCAAGGGCTACCTGGCCGGCATCCTGGGCGCCTTCGTGCTCACCACGCTCGCGGTCTCGACCCGCTTCGGCCGCGACCTGCTGTCCACCCTGACCTCGATGTTCAACCCGCTGCCGGCCATCGCGCTGCTGCCGCTGGCGCTGCTGTGGTTCGGGCTGGGGCAGGGCAGCCTAGTGTTCGTGCTGATCCATTCGGTGCTGTGGCCGCTGGCGCTCAACACCTACGCCGGCTTCCAGGCGGTGCCCGAGACGCTGCGCATGGCCGGCCGCAACTACGGGCTGCGCGGCATCCGCTACGTGCTGCAGATCCTGGTGCCGGCGGCGCTGCCGGCCATCCTCTCGGGGCTGAAGATCGGCTGGGCCTTCGCCTGGCGCACGCTGATCGCGGCCGAGCTGGTGTTCGGCGCCTCCTCCGGCAAGGGCGGGCTCGGCTGGTACATCTTCCAGAACCGCAACGAGCTCTACACCGACAAGGTGTTCGCCGGCCTGGCCCTGGTGGTCATCATCGGCCTGCTGGTCGAGGGCTTGGGCTTCCGCACGCTGGAGCGGGTGACGGTCCAGCGCTGGGGCGTGCAGCGCTGAGCCGCTGAACGGTCGGAAAAACCCCGCTGCTGCCCAGGTCGCACCTGGGCCGGGCGCTCTCTTTTCAGTAGCGGGGCTCAGGGCGCGACCGGCCGCTGCCGGGGCGTGGCCTTGGGGCGCGGCACGGTGGTGCGGCGGTCGATCCTGGCGGTGCTGTCGATGCCGCGCTGCGCCGCCTGCAGCGCCCGGCGCGGCGCGGACACCGGCTTCGCCGCGCCGGTCGAGGCCGCCTCGGCGGAAGCCGGCGCGGCGGACGGCCCGGACGGTCCGGCAGGCGGCGCCGTCCCGTCCTGCATGCGCGGCGCCGGCGGCGGCACCCGCGGATCGGTGCGGATTTCCTGCGGACCGGCGGCGAAGGCCGGAGCGGCCAGCGCCGCGAATGCCAGGCCGAGCAGGATGCGGAGGGAGGTTCGCATG